>DASWAH010000365.1:0-3294 GCA_036391235.1 Streptosporangiaceae bacterium | reverse complement strand
GGCTGCGGCGTCCGGGCGGGCGGCCAGGCCGAGCCCGCATGTCATGGTCTATTCCGGCCCTGACCTCGGGCTGAATGGGCCAACCGGAGCAACCTACGCGGGCGGCCGCCTGTGGATCACCAATTACGGCGACAATTCGGTGAGCGAATTCGGCTGGCGGTCGGCCGCTGACCCCTCGGTACACGCCGGGCCCGGCTATATGTTCGCCGAACCCTCCGCCATCACGTCGGGACGGCGTCATATCTGGGTCGCGAACCTGCTGGCCAGCACGGTCACCGAACTGAATGTGGCGGACGGATCGGTGGTCAGGACGATCAGGAACGTACGGACACCGCGGGCGCTGGCGCTTTTCGACGGACGATTGTGGATAGCGAATTCCGGCACCGATTCCGTGAGCGAATATAGCGTGCGCACTGGCCGCCTGATCACTGTCGTCAGGGGCGACGGATTCGACAGGCCCGAGGCCCTTGCGGTCAGTAACGGCCTGCTCTGGGTGGCCAACGGGCAGGCCGGGAGCGTGACCGTGCTGAACGCCGCGACCGGGGCCTGGCGGGCGACGCTGCGGGGCCCGCGCCTGGCCCTGCGCGAGCCCATGGCCGAGGTGGCCAGCCGGACCAGGCTCTGGGTGGCCAGTCGGGACTCCGGCAGCATTACCGAGATCAGCACGGTCAGCCTGCGTATGTTGCGGCGGATCGCCGGGCCGCGGTACCGGCTGGACGGCCCGGTGGCGATGGTGCTCGCGGGCGGCGACGTGTGGGTGGCCGACATCTACGGCAACTCGGTGACGCAGATCAGTGCCACGACCGGGCGGCTGGTCAAGGTCCTGGGTGCGCCGCGGTACCGGTTCGACCACCCAGCCGGCATCGCCGCCTATCACAACCGGATTTGGGTGACCAACAACGACAACGCGTCGGTGACTGAACTCCGGCTGCCGCGCCGCCACCGGACCGGGGCAGCCGCGCGCCGTTAGAGCACGTCGCGCCGCTGCAGGTAGTGCAGCGACACCCAGCCCGCCAGCACCGGGAGCCAGAACGTCACGGTCCGGAACAACAGGACGGCCGTAATCGCCGGGGCCGGTGCCATGCCGGCCCCGGCCAGGGCCAGGGACAGCGCGGTCTCCACCGCGCCGATGCCGCCGGGAGTGGGGATGAACGAGCCGGCCGCGTTACCGGCCAGGTAGACGACCGCGATGCTGGCCAGCGGGATGTGGTTGTCGCCCACCGCTCGCACCGAGGCGGCCAGGCACAGGATGTACGCGATGCTGACCAGGAACGTCCCGCCGATGCCCTGAGCCAGCTTGACGGGCCGCTGGGCCACGTCCAGCAGGCGCGGGATCACCTGGCTGGCGACCGAGCCGACCCGCTGCAGCAGCTGCCGGCGCCCGGCTGGCAGCGCCAGCACGATCAGGGTCAGCCCGACCAGGATGGCCAGCGCGAGGTAGGCCCAGTGCGGCGGGGTGAGCGCCTTGGCCGCCTTGGACGAGCCGGCGACGGCCGCCGAGATCACCACCAGGATCGCGAACACCGCGAACGACATCACCTGGGTGACGCCGACGCTGGCGGCCGCGTCGGCCGAGCTGAGCTTCGCCTTGCGCAGGTACCGGACGTTGAGAGCGACCGGGCCGACCGCGGCCGGGGTCACCAGGATGACGAACGATCCGGCGATCTGCACCAGCAGCGTGCGCAGCGCGTTCAGCCGCTCGAGGACGAAGCCCGATATGGCCAGCGCCGCGCCGACATAGGTCGCGGCCGAGCAGGCCAGCGCGACCAGGCTCCAGCCCAGGTTGGCCTGGGCCAGCAGCTTGGAGAAGGACACGTTCGCGAGCTGGCTGGCCAGCACGTAGGCGGCGAACACGCCGGCCAGCAGGGTGATCAGCGTGCGGGACCTGACCCGCTCGAGCTGGACCGGCATCACCTCGCCGTCGGGAGCGGCGGCCATCAGCCGTTTGCGCAGCTCGGTGATGACCTTCTTGTTCCGGCGCAGGGCCGACCTGGTGGACCGGAACAGGACGACCGGCTGGAGCAGCGGCACCAGCGCGAGCAGCCCGCTGGTCGGGATCTTCTCGATCGCGATGTCGGCCGCCCGGTCCGGGCCGACCAGCAGCGCGGTCTGGGCGGTGAGCTGAGCCAGGTCCAGCCTGAGTTGCAGGTCGGTCGCGGCGACGTCGCCGTTGCCCGGCTCGAGCAGGGCCACCTGCTGCGGGTCGTCTCCGATGAGCATGATCCGGTCGTCAGTCAGGGCCCGGTGCGTGATCCGGCGTCTGTGCAGCTGCAGGACAGTATCCCAGACCTGCCGGAGCTGGTGGTCGGTGACGGTGCCGGCCAGCGAGCCGAGGGTGCGCCCTTCGAGATGGTCGGTAGCGATGACGGCCGCGTCCGGGCCGACCCGCAGCACCGAGCGCAGCCGAGGCGTGAGTACGCCAGAGTCCTCGGTCGCGTAGATCAGAAGGGCCTGCCGTTCGATCGCCCCCTCCAGCGACAGCGGCGCGCTTCTGGACACGTTCGCCTTCAGCCGCAGCCGCCGGTACAGGCGGTAGAACGCGTCGGCGGCCTGCTGCTCGCGGTCGAACACGGTGATGTCCAGGCTGTCGCCGTCCCGGCAGCTAGCCGCGTACCGGCGGATCTCGGGCGCCCCGTCGGCCATCCGCCGGATCGCCGTGATCGGATTCTGCCTGCTGCTCAGCGCAGCGGCGATGGCCGCTGCGGTGGGCCGCCCCGACGTAGTACCCAGGGCGTAACGCAGGCTCGAACCGATCAGCAGGCCGATCGCGATCGTGATCAGCAGCGAGAGCACGGTGGTGTGAGTCTGGACATTGGTCAGGCTCGCGAGGGCGTAAAAGCCGATCGCGGTCAGGAACACCGAACGCCACTGACCGCGGCCGCGCAGGCCGATCACGGTCACGTAGGCCACCAGCCCGGCTAGATAGCCGTCCAGGGTCGCCTCGTGCCGGCCGGTCACGCCGATGGTGGTGGTGTGCAGCGCGTTGTGCAGCTGGATCATGAATGGCTGGTTGAGCAGCACGTTCACCAGCGCGACAACCCCGGCCGCGACCCCGCCGGTGGCCACCGCCTCGCTGAGCCTGCGGTACTGCCGCACGAACAGCAGCCGGATCGCCAGCACGATCGGCAAGATAAGCAGGGCGATGCTGCCGGCGAACCCGACGAGGTGCAGCAGCGCGACCGGCAGCCGCTTGCTGGCTCCGACGACGTCGAACTCCACGCCCGAGGCGGTCGCGCTGGCCAGCAGGGCCAGGCCGACCAGGACCGCGATCTCGGCCAGCGCGATGACACTGCG
>DASWAH010000364.1:0-5256 GCA_036391235.1 Streptosporangiaceae bacterium | reverse complement strand
GGCGGGTCGGGCTGCTTTCCTGAGATGACTCCCTGGAACCAGTGCCACTCCGCGCCGCCGAGGTGCTCGACCAGTCCGGCCGGTGTCCAGCCCGACGGCACGACCGCGCGGTGCCAGGCGTCCTCGTCAAGCCCGGCCACGATGGACAGCACGGCGTCGCGCTGGTGCTGAAGGAAAGCCTGAAGAGCCTTCTTCTCCGTCATGTCGTGGGCCTCGTTCATCGGCCGTCCTCCTGGTACTGGTCGTGGTGGCGTAGTTCAGGACGGGTTTCCGGTCCGCGCCGTCACGAGCTTGGACGGAGCTCGCCACCAGAACTCATCGCGAGCGACGCCCGGCCTTACAGGGCGGCCGGAAAGCCGAAGTACGTGAACAGTTCGGCGACGACGTGGCAGTGCAGGCCGGTGATGGACCTGCCGTCAGTCTCCACGACCTGCAAGGCCCACGGGTAATAGCCGCCCCGGTCGTCGCGGCGGTACTGTGCGAAGGCGGCGCAGCCGTTCGCGGCCGTCGGCAGCAGTCGCGATCCCCGGCATTCGGAGCCAGGCCCGCGCATCCACGTCGCGATGTCGTCCCGGCCGCGCAGCCACAGCGCCAGCGGCGGCATCGAGTTCACCGCGTCGGTGCGCAGCAGCGCGGTCAGCCGGGGCACGTCATAGGACTCGAAGGCGGAGATGTACTCCTTCAGCAGGTCCGGGTCGGCGCCCCGATGCCCCGCGTCGTCCCCGCTAGCGGCCGGCACGGCGGCCCGGGCCCGCTGCAGCGCGCTGTTGGCCGAGGCCACCGTGGTGCCGAGCAGTTCTGCCGTCTCGGCGGCCGAATGCTGCAGCACATCGCGCAGGATCAGCGTCGCGCGCTGGCGCGGGGTGAGGACCTGCAGTGCCGCCACGAACGCCAGCCGGACCGACTCCCTGGCCACCAGTTGCTCGGCCGGATCGGTGCTGCCGCCGGTGAGCTTGGCGTCCGGAATCGGCAGCACCCAGGTGCGCTCGGGCAACGGCGCCGGGATCTGCGCGCCCTCGGCGGGCGTGGGCGGCTGCAGGTCCATCGGCACCGTGCGGCGGCTCCGATGCCGCAACATGTCGATGCACACGTTCGTGGCGATGCGATGCAGCCAGGTACGCAGCGACGACCGTCCCTCGAATGCGCCGAACTCCCGCCAGGCCCGGATCATCGTCTCCTGGACCGCGTCCTCGGCGTCGAACGGCGAGCCGAGCATGCGGTAGCACAATCCGGTGAGCTCGCGGGTCAGCCGCTCATACTCGGAGCGTTCCAGCCCGCCGAAGACGGCGATCGCTTCGCTCTCCCGCTCAAGAGTCATGAACCGAGCGTATGACGGCATCGCCGTCGGCGGTCCAGGGCTACGCGCCCTGTGGCTCAGCGGGTGGGAACGGCGTACGCTGCGCGGCATGAGCGCCTCGGCCCAGGAGTTCTCGGTCCGGCCGGCCACTGAGGCCGACCGGCGGGCACTCGCCGAACTGCTAGCCGCCGTGGCCGAAGAACGGGACGGCATCGGCACCGAGCCGCCGGTCGACGTGGCCAGGCTGGCGGCGCACTGGCGGCTGGACGGGACGCTGGTCGCGGAGGCCGATGGCGTGATCGTGGGCGAGGTGCGGGTCGATCCGAGCTGGATGGGGTTCGGTGACGTGGGCATGATGGTCGCGGCGGCCTGGCGGGGCCGGGGCGTCGGGACCGCTCTGGTGCAGGCCGCCGCCGATTGGGCCAGGGAACAGGGCCTGCACAAGCTGGCGCTGAACGTGTTCCCGCACAACCAGGCCGCCATCGCCCTGTACCGCAAATGCGGCTTCGTCGAGGAGGGCCGTCTGATACGGCACGTACGGCGGTCCGACGGCGCATTGTGGGACCTGATCGAGATGGGTCTGCACCTCTGACGGCATGGACGCAAGGCCCGGCATCCGGGCGTGAAACGTCCGGGATGCTCGCTACGGTGGGCGGCATGACCGACAACGACACTCCCTGGGAACCACCGCTGGCCGGCACCGAGGCCGAGCAGTTGCTCGGCGCGCTCGACCGGCTCAGGACCACCTTCCGCTGGAAGGCCGACGATCTCGACGCGGCCGGGCTCCAGACCACGGTCGGTGCCTCGACGCTGACGATCGGCGGCCTGCTCAAGCACCTGGCCCTGAACGAGGACGCGATGTTCGCGGCCAAGATGCGCGGCGAGCCGCTCGGCGAGCCATGGGATTCCCTGGGCCAGGATGGCAGTGACGACTGGGAGTTTGCTTCGGCCGCCCACGACAAGCCGGAACTCCTGTACGAGCTATTCGACGACGCCGTGCAGCGCTCGCGGGAGCGGGTGCGGACCGCCCTGGCCGCGGGTGACCTGGGCCAGCCGGTCCACGCCGCCTGGCCGGACGGCACGCACGCCACGCTGCGCCGCCTGGTCTGTGATCTGATCGAGGAGTACGGGCGGCACACCGGCCACGCGGACCTGTTGCGCGAGGCGGTCGACGGGCGGACCGGCGAGGACCCGCCGCCCGGGTGGCAGCCGCAGTCAGGGCGGTATCAGCTGTAGGAGGACTCCGCGTGCAACGGCCGGTCAGAACCGTGGACGACGTACTCGGCCTGCTGGACCAGTTGCTCGCGGCGGACGACGAACGGCGCCAGCCCGGGCCGGCCGGCGAGAGCTGGTGGGACTGGTTCTACGGTGACCGGGACCGTGGCATTCCCTTCTTCGCGGCCAAGCCGGACGAGAACCTGGTCTCCTACGTCGAACGCGGCATCGTTGCCCCCGGCCGGGCCGTGGACCTGGGTTGCGGTCCCGGCCGGAACGCGATCTACCTCGCCTCGCGCGGGTTCGAGGTCGACGCCGTCGACCTGTCAGAGGTCGCGCTGTCCTGGGCGGCGGAACGGGCCGCCGGGGCGGGCGCCCAGGTTACATTCCGTGCGGCCAGCATCTTCGCGGCCGGGCTCCCTGACGGCCAGTTCGACCTCGTCTACGATTCCGGCTGCCTGCATCACCTTCCGCCGCACCGGCGGCCCGCCTACCTCGACCTGGTGAACCGCCTCCTCGCTCCGGGCGGGCACTATGCACTTACCTGCTTCGCCGTCGGCCAGATGGGCTCAGAGTTGGCTGACCTGGAGTTCTATCGTCAGAGAAGTCTGCTCGGCGGATTGGCTTTCAGCGAAGAGGACCTGCGTTATCTCTTTTCTGACCTGGTCGAGGTCGAACTGCGGCCGATGCGGCCGGAGCCGGAGGATTCGGCCGTGTTCGGGATGCCATACCTGATCACGGCGCTGTTCAGGGCACCGGTGCATACTCCGGCCGATCCCGGGGAGCGGTAACGGGTCCGGCCGGCGCAAGCCGGTACCTACGGGGGAAGGATCCGTCATGGCGGCTTTGTGGATTCTGGTACCCATCGCCATCATCATCATCGCGATCGTCGTCGCTTTCCCGCTCTGGTTCACCCACCGGCGGATGCGCAATGACCACGACCTCGAGTCGGCCGAGCAGTACCTGAACCAGATCGGCAAGTCCCACGACGACGCCGCATTCGGGCGGCCCGCGCCGCCGAAGGAAGAGCGCGACGCGGCGCGGCGGGCCCGCGAAGCCGGCGGTCCCGAAGACACCGGCGAGGCTTCAAACTGGTCCGACGCCGCGCCGCGGGGGCGGCACGCCGCGCCGGAAACGGCACCGCAGCCGGACGAGTCACTGCCGAGGTCCGGCGGCCTGGGCTAACGCCGCAGGGGCGGCTAGCCGGCCTCGTTACGATGGCCTGCATGCCACTGAACCGCTCGGCCCCGCCGGCTCCGGTGATCCCGGTACTCACCTACCCGGACGTGCGGGCGGCGGTCGCCTGGCTGGAGAACACCTTCGGGTTCGCCGAGCGGGTGCAGATCGGGGAGAGCCACCGGTCACAGATGTCGACCGGCAACGGCGGCGCCGTCATCGTCGCGGACACCGGCAGTTCGCGCACGGCGCCGCGGTCCGGCGAGGTCACGGCCTCGGTCATGGTGCGCGTGCCGGACGCCGCGGCCCACTGCGAGCGTTCCCGGCAGGCCGGTGCGCGCATCCTGATGGAACCGACCGACTTCCAGTACGGCGAGCGTCAGTACACCGTGGAAGACCTGGCCGGTCATCAGTGGACGTTCACCCAGACGCTGGCCGATCTCGCCCCCGAAGAATGGAGCGGCGGGATGGCACACGGCGGCTGGTCCTAGCCGACAGCGACCGAGGGCTCAGCCGCGGCCGCCGAAGCGGCGTCGCTTGCGGCCCGCGTAGTCCGGGTACAATCATGCAGTCGGACGCGCCGCGCCGCTCTCAGTCGGAGGCCAGCTCCTGCGGAGTGAGCGCGCGCAGTACGCAGAACTCGTTGCCGTCCGGGTCGGCCATGACGACCCAGGTTGCCTCGCTGCCCTGACCGACGTCCGCACGCCGGGCGCCCAGGCCTTCCAGGCGGGCGACCTCGGCCGCCTGATCCTCGGGCCGCAGGTCCAGGTGCAGCCGGTTCTTCACCGCTTTGTCCTCGGGGACCCTCAGGAACAGCAGGTCAGGGACGATGCCGTCTGCACGGCTGCCGGCCGGAGGTTCGAGCACCACCTCGTCGTCTTCTTCGTGGGTGCGGCGCCAGCCCAGCGCAGACTCCCAGAAGGACGCGATCGTGGCCGGGTCGTGCGTATCGATGCACAGGCACTGGATGCGAAGTGTCATGCCGCCGACTCTGGTGCGCCCGGCCCTGGCCTGTCCACCATATTTCGCCTGTACTCCGTGGTGCGGCCGTGACTCCTGGTGCTGTTGTGCTCCGCATCCGGTCCGCCCGTCCGGACGGCCGGCGGCGGGTGATCAGTCCTCGCCGGAGAACCGTTCCCAGGCCGACTGCCTGGTCGTGCCGAGCGCGGTCCCGATCCTGGTCCAGGTGATCCCGCGGCTCCTGGCGTGCCGGACGAACTTGTCGAGCTGACGGTCGACCTGCACTCCGGTCGCGGCGATCTTGGGCAGCATCGCGAGCAGGTCGTCGTCGGACAGCCGCTGTTCCCAGCTCGGCGGGATCGGCTCGCTGTCGCCCTTGGCCGCGATGATCTGCACGCACAAGTCGACGCACTCGTTGCAGATATAGACGGCGGGCCCGGCGACCATGGACTCGACCTCAGTCGTCGGCTTCACGCAGAACGAGCAGACGATCACCGGCCGCTCGGCCGCCCATTCCTCCGCCGTCGTGCGGGCGGCTGATCCGCTGGTGGCTGACCTGGTGGCGGCCGATCCGGTTTCCGGCATGGCAACCTCTCCGCTCTGTCAGG
>DASWAH010000363.1:0-8122 GCA_036391235.1 Streptosporangiaceae bacterium | reverse complement strand
TCGTCGGCTATGACCGCAGCCACGACATCGCCGTGGTGAAGATGGTCGGAGCATCCGGCCTGGACACGGTACGGCTGGGGAACTCGGTCCGGGCCACGGTGGGCCAGAAGGTAATCGGCATCGGCAACGCCGGCGGCAAGGGGGGCACGCCGTCAGTCGTGTCGGGCCGGATCGTGCAGCTCGACGCGTCGGTCGTCGCCTCCGACGGCAGCGCGGGCACGAAGGAGAAGCTGACCGGGCTGATCAGTCACAACGCGCCGATCAGGCCGGGTGACTCGGGCGGGCCGCTAGTGAACTTGTCGGGTCGCGTCATCGGTATCAACACGGCGGCCTCGACCCACGGCAGTTTCCAGCTCAACACGCAGACGCAGGCGTTCGCGATCCCGATCAACCGCGCGCTGGCGATCGCGCGCCAGGTCGAGGCGAGCCGGGCATCGGCGACCGTGCACATCGGCAAGACTGGCTTCCTCGGGGTTGCCGTGCTGTCGGCCAGCCAGGCGCGGGCCCACGGCGTGGCCGTCGGGCACGGCGTCGCGGTCGACGGGGTCTTCGCCGGCTCCCCGGCCAGCCGGGCCGGCCTGGTGCAGGGCGACGTGATCGTGGCGGCCGGCGGCCGCCCGGTGGGATCGCCGCTCGCGCTGCAGGCGGTGCTCAGCCGTCATCACCCGGGCGACCACGTGTCGATCAGCTGGACCGATCAGGCCGGCGCACGGCACTTCGCCACGGTCGTGCTGATGGCGGGCCCGGCGGGCTGACCGGCCGGAGGATCGCGCCGCATCGCCATCTCAACGGAGCATCAACGAGTCAGCGTCCTGGTTGCCCGGCTCCCGGCCGGCGAGGCACGATCAGTACGACGACCGTCACTGTCCGGTACGGGAGAGGCGAGCACGCATGACCGATCGCGCTCCGTGCCGCGTCCTGGTCATCGATGATGACGAGCGGATCAGGACCATGCTGTCCTGGCAGCTCGAAGCCGAGGGATTCGCGGTCCGGTGCGCGGCCGACGGCGCCGACGCGCTCGAGCGGATCGGCGCCGAGCGTCCCGACCTTGTTGTGCTCGACCTGACCATGCCGGGACTAGACGGGCTCGACCTGCTCAAGCGGGTCAGGGCCGACGCCGGGGGCCAGCCAGGGCCGCTCCCGGTGATCATCTTGTCCGGGCGTTCCGGCGAGACCGACCGCATTGTCGGGCTTGACCTCGGTGCGGACGACTACCTGGTGAAGCCGTTCTCGCCCGGTGAGCTGGCCGCGCGGATCAGGTCGGTGCTGCGCCGGGCCGGCCAGCGGTCGTTGCCGGCACCCGACGGTGCCAGCGGAGTGCGGGTGGACGCGGCCACCCGCGAGGTCACGGTGCAGGGCCGGTACGTCGACCTCACGGCCAGGGAGTTCGACCTGCTCGCGTTCCTCGCCGCGCACCCGCGGCGGGTCTTCACCCGCGCTCATCTGCTCGCCTCGGTGTGGGACAGCGCCGCCCAGTGGCAGAGCGAGGCGACCGTGACCGAGCACATCCACCGGCTGCGGGCCAAGCTCGAAGCCGACCCGGCCCATCCGCGCTGGCTGCGTACCGTGCGCGGGGTCGGCTACCGGTTCGAGCCGTGACCAGGGTCCCGGCTCCGTCCGCGCGCGCGTTCGCCCTCGACCACGCCGACAGCTCGCGGCTGCTCGACCGGCAGGCCGCGGTGCTCGAACTGCTGGCCTCCGGCGCCCCGCTGCCGAAGGTGCTGACCAGCGTGGTCGACGCGCTCGAGGAGATGATGCCGGGGGCGAGGTGCTCGATCTTGCTGCTCGAGCCGGGCACCGGCACGCTGCGGCACGGGGCCGCGCCCAGCTTGCCGGCCAGTTACGCCAGCGCGATCGACGGTCTGGTGATCGCGGCCGATGCCGGGTCCTGCGGCACGGCCGCTTATACCGCCGCACCGGTCGTAGCCGAGGACATCACCACCGATCCGCGCTGGGACCGGTACCGCGCCCTGGCGCTGCCGCACGGCCTGAGGTCGTGCTGGTCCACGCCGATCAGCGATCGGACTGGGATCGCGGGCACGTTCGCGGTGTACTACGCGGAGCCGCACCGGCCCACGCCGCGCGAGGAACGGCTGATCGAGCGGGTTACCCACCTGGCCTCGATCGCCATCGAGCACGACCGGCTGTTCGGTGCGCTGGCCGAGAGCGAGGAGCGGTTCAGGCACGCTTTCGAGGACAGCGCGGCGGGCATGGCCCTGACCGACACCGGCGGGCGGTTCGTGAAGGTGAATGCCGCGCTGGCCGACATGCTGGCTACCTCGCAGGCCGAGCTGCTTGACACCTCGATCGGGGCGATGCTGCAGCGGGCCGCGCCCGGCGGGGTCGACCACGTCGCGCTGCTGGCCGACGTGGCGGCCGCACGGCGGGAGAGCGCCCAGTTCGACGCGGACGCCAGGCGACCCGACGGCACGACAGTCAGGGTCGCCGTCGTGGCGTCGGCGGTCCGCGGCGCCGCCGGCGTTCCCGTGCACCTGAGCCTGAACATCCAGGACCTCACCCAGCGGCAGGTGGCCGAGCGCGAGCGCCGGGCCAGGCGCGAGGCGGAGATCGCCTATCAGATCGCGGAGGCGGCCAGCCGGGCCAAGTCAAGTTTCCTGACCGCGCTGAGTCATGAGCTCCGCACGCCGCTGCAGGCGATCAGCGGCTTCGCCGAGCTCCTTGGCACCCTCGACCTGCCCGCGGAGCGCCGCCAGGCCGCGCTCGATCACATAGCCGGTGCCACCGCGCACGTGATCTCCCTGGTCGACGACGTGCTCGATATCGCGACGGTGGAGGCCGGGGCGCTCCCGCTGCACCCCGGCCCGGTAGCGGCCGGCCCGCTGGTGCAGGAGGTACTCGATCTGCTCGGCCCGCTGGCCGGCGAGCGGGGCATCGAGTTGCACCGGCTGCAGGCTGACGTGGTCGTGCGGGCGGACAGCCGCAGGCTCCGTCAGGTCCTGATCAACCTGGTGACCAACGCGATCAGGTACAACGTGCCGGATGGCCAGGTCCGGGTGCAGGCGGTGCGGCGCGATCAGGAAGCGGTGATCACGGTCACCGACACCGGGCCGGGCATCGAGGCCGAGTCGCTGAACCGGGTGTTCATCTCCTTCGACCGGCTCAGCGTCGACGCCGACCAGATTCCGGGGGCCGGCCTGGGCCTGCCGCTGGCCAGGGGACTGACCGAGGCCATGGGCGGTGCGCTGCTGCTGAGCAGCGAGCCGGGGGCCGGAACGACCGCGACGGTGATGCTGCCGGCCTGGAGTGACGCGGCCGGGTAACGATGGCGAGCCCGGCTTCGCTGTCGGCCAGCGCGACTCGCCGGGATCTTTTGGGGTCATTTGCTGGCAACTGCCCGTCCGGACCAGTAGTCTGCCGTGAGTTTCGTTACCGCACCGTGATCTGAGCGTTGTCAACCAGTCGCGCACTGTCTGCGGCATGGCGCGACCTCCGGAAGTCCTAGCAGAGGGGAGTGATCTGTGCTGTCCGGAACCGGCGAGCCGCACGAGGCACGGCCGAACGGGACGTCGGCACGATCGGGTCCGTCGGCTCCCGACTGCGGACCACCCTGCCCGATGCCGGTGCGACGGCCGGGGGCCAGCCGCGGCCGTCCCTGGACCGGCCGGCCTGGCCACGGAGCCGGAGGCGCCGGTGACGGCCAGCCCGGCGCGGCGCCTGCGCCGGAGTCGCTCCAGCGTGTGCTCGACGGCCTGCGCAATCTCGGCTAGCCCGCCGGAACGGCGGGCGGCCGGCGACGTAGGCTGCAAGCGTCGGTGAGGAGGCCGCCCATGGAGTTCGAGCACGTCTGCCTCGACTGGTCCGGCGAGTTCGCGACGGTCACGATGAACAGGCCGCGGCGGCGCAACGCGCTCTCCCTGGCGCACATGCGCGAGCTCATCGCCGCGTTCACTCAGGTCGGCGAGAGCGATGCGCTCGGGGTCGTGCTGGCCGGGAACGGGCCGGTCTTCAGCGCCGGGCACGATTTCGCCGACGTCGCCGAGGCTGACCTGGCGGCGGTCCGGTCGCTGCTGACGACCTGCACCGACCTGATGACCTTGATGCAGCAGATCCCGCAGCCGGTGGTGGCCAGGGTGCACGGGCTGGCGACCGCGGCCGGCTGCCAGCTCGTCGCCTCGGCCGACCTCGCGGTGGCCAGCGAAGAGGCCGGGTTCGCGGCTCCCGGCGGGAAGGGCGGCTGGTTCTGCCATACGCCGATGGTGGCGATCGCCAGGAACGTCGGCCGCAAGCGGGCGGCCGAGCTGGCCCTGTCGGGTGACGTGATCGACGCCCGCACCGCGCTCGACTGGGGCCTGGTCAACCAGGTCGTCCCGGCTGACCAGCTCGACGCGGCCACCTTCGGCCTGCTCAAGCGGGTGACCCGCGGGTCCGCCCAGAGCAAGGGCATCGGCAAGCAAGCACTGTACGCACAGATCGATCTCGACCAGCCAAAGGCCTACGCTTACGCGGTCGAGGTCATGGCGGCGACCAGCCAGCTGCCCGACGCCCGCGAAGGCATGCGGGCGTTCCTCGACAAGCGCGAGCCGAGGTTCGGGCGGCCAGGTCAGGACGCGGCCCGCTGATCCAGCCCGGCTAGCCGGCCGCGGCCTGGTACGAGCCGACGATAGTCGCATCGGCCGCGGCCGGTGCCTGCACGCAGCGGGAGCCGATGTCGCGCTGGAACTTCGCGAAGGCTTCGGAAGCGGCCAGCGGGTTGCTGCCTTCGTCGGCCAGCGTGGCGACGTGCACGAAGCTTACGCCGTCATCCAGCCGGAACGCGGCGTAGCGCAGGCCGGCCGGGCCTTGCGCCGCGAGCTCGGCGAAGACCTCGCGGATCAGGCGCACGTTCTCCTCGGCGGCTTCTGGCTTGGTCGTGTACCTGACTACCTTGGTCACGCTCATGACTTCTCCCTGGTGATCGCTGGTCAGAGTGCGCGCATCCGGTTGTTGCGCGCGTCGTGGGTCAGCTCGGCCAGGGCGGCGATGAAATGCGGTACCAGGCTGGTCAGCCCGGCCTGGTTCCTGGCCCGCCAGTGCCCGGCCCCGGCCCCGAGCCGCTCCCAGCCGCGCTGCTCGATCTCGACCGTGGTGGTCGCCGGGGCACGGGCGACGAATCGGATGCTGACCTCGGTCGCCTGGCTCCGATCGGCGCCGAGGTGCCAGAGGTAGGCGAGCCGCTGCGGGGGATCCCAGACGGTGACCTCGCCCCAGTCGTGCTCGGTCCCCTCGGCCGTGCGCTCGTAGATCCGGCCGCCCACGTCGCCCTGCAGCACAACCTGCTCGGGCCGGCCGGACACCGTGTGGTCGCGGGGCCACCAGGTGCCGATGCGGTCGGTCCAGGTGCGGAAGGCGTGCGCCTGAGAGCACGCGACGTCGAAGGACAGCCTGAGCGGTTCTGTCATGCCGGATCGTCCTCGCCGGTGTTCTCGGCCAGCAGGCGGAACCGGGCCGCGGCCTCACCCCAGAGACCTTCCAGGTAGTCCTGCACCGCGTGCAGCCCTTGCTTGCGAAGCTGGTAGATCCGCCGGGTGCCGCTGGCCTGCTCGGTTACCAGGCCGGCCTGCCTGAGCAGCCGCAAGTGCCGTGATACGGCGGGCCGGCTGACCGGCAGCCTGGCCGCGATCTCGCCGACCGGCTTGCCGCCTTCGCTGAGCAGGCGCAGGATCTCGCGCCTGGTCGGATCGCCGAGGGCCTCGAACGGGTCCCCGGCAGCTATCGGCTCGGCCATCAGGCTCGCCTCCCCGTCCCGCGTTACTGTAACCAAGGCATTACCGTAACACGGAAGTTACGGTAACGCGAGGGTTACCAACGTAAGTTGAATACTCAACTTCCAGCGGTATGCTGTCTGGTCCGGGACCGGTTTCTGGCCCGGCGCAGTGCACCGAGCGGACGGAGTACGCAGGCAAGATGGCGGATTACCGGCACGACCTGGAGTTCGGCAGCTTCATTACGCCCTCGGCGCGAACGCCGGAACGCGTCGTGGAGCTGGCCAGGCAATCCGAGCGGTCCGGGCTCGACCTGGTCACCGTGCAAGACCATCCGTACCTGCCCGAGTTCCTCGATACGTGGACGCTGCTGTCCTACATCGCCGCGGTGACGACCCGGATCCGGCTCGTGCCGAACGTGCTGAACCTCCCGCTGCGCCCGCCGGTGGTGCTCGCCCGGAGCGTGGCCAGCCTGGACCTGCTGACCGGCGGCCGGGTCGAGCTCGGGCTGGGAGCGGGCGGGTTCTGGGACGCGATCGAGGCGGCCGGAGGCCGGCGGCTGGCCCCGGCAGCCGCGGTCGACGCGCTTGGCGAGGCGATCACGATCATCAGGCAGGTCTGGGCGGCGGACCAGCGCGGCGGGGTCCGGGTGCAGGGCGAACACTACCGGGTGGCCGGGCTCAAGCGCGGCCCGGCGCCGGCCCACGAGCTCGGCATCTGGGTCGGCGCCTACAAGCCGCGCATGCTCGCCCTGATCGGCCGGGCCGCCGACGGCTGGCTGCCAAGCCTGTCCTACCTGCCGAAGGGGGTGGCCAGCCTGCCCGACATGAACGCGAGGATCGACGATGCGGCGGCGGCCGCCGGGCGCGAGCCGCGGGCGGTGCGGCGGCTGCTGAACATCTCTGGCGAGTTCGCCGCGACCGGGTCTGGCCTGCTACACGGCCCGGCATCGCAATGGGCCGAGGAACTGGCCGGGCTGGCGCTGGACCTCGGCATCTCCGGGTTCATCCTGGCGACCGACGACCCGGCGGCCATCGAGCGGTTCGGGCAGGAGGTCGCGCCCGCGGTGACTGCGCTGGTCGCGGCCGAGCGGGCCGAGCCCGGCGGGCACAAGCCGGCCGGGCAGGCGGGCGCTCCCGGAGTTCCGGGCGCCTGGCCGAGCGGGGTGAGCCGGGATCGGCTGGCCGGGGCGGGGGAGCGGCCGGTCGCGCCCGCGGCCCCGGCCGGCCAGGTGCCGTCGGCCCGCGGCCGGGCAGCCGGCCAGCACCTGGCCGAGATCCATGATCATCTTCGTCAGGAACTGGACGTCATCCGTGACCTGGTCAGGCAGGTCAGCCAGGGCAGCCTGGCGGCCGGTTCCGCGCGGGCGGCGCTGAACGAGATGACGATGCGGCAGAACAACTGGACGCTCGGCGCTTACTGCGCGGCCTACTGCGGCCTGGTCACCCAGCACCACGGGCTCGAGGACCAGGCCGTGTTCCCGTACCTGCGGCGGTCCGATCCTGGACTGGCCCCCGTCATCGACCGGCTCGAGGCCGAGCACGTGATCATCCACCAGGTCATCGAGGATGTCGACCGGGCGCTGGTCCGGCTCGTGCGCGAGCCGGACGGCCTGGGTGAGCTAGCGGAGGCGGTCGACGTGCTCACCGACACGCTGCTATCCCACCTCGCCTACGAGGAAGAGCAGATCACCGGGACGCTGGAGCGGTTCGGGTTCTACCAGGGCCAGATCTAGCCTGGCCCGATCTAGCCGGTGGCGGGCCGCCCAGAACCCGGGCGGCCCGCCGTCCTGACGCGGCTACCGGTGGCCGCCTCCTCCCGGCCACGGCAGCCGGTAGGCGCGGTAAGAGTTCACCCCAGCCGGGAACTCGGCGTTGAACACCAGCCGGCCAGACGGCCGGAACTGCGAGAAGTACGGCAGCGCGCCCCAGCCGACGACCAGGCCGCCCTCGGTCGTCTGGGCGTTGCCCTGGGACGCGGCCGACAGGCCCTCCGGCTGGTTGTAGGACCGGATCAGGGTCGCGGTCCTGGTCCGCTCGTCCAGCCTGACCACGATGGCCCGGCTGTACGGTAGCTGCGGCGTGCCCGCCGACTCGTTGTCGAAGAATGTGTACAGGTCGCGGCCGATCTGGTTGGGGTCGTGCTGCCAGGAGAACAACTCGCCCGCGTTGTCCAGCACCTGGCCGTTCGCCGCCCGGAGCGTGAAGCTGCTGTGCTTGCCGCCGAGCTGCCAGATGATGCTGCCGGTACTGCGGTTCACCTTGTACGCGGTCCAGGTGTTGCGCGCGTCGACCAGCAGGTTGCCGTCGCTGGCCAGGTGCACCGCGTTGATGTGGAACCAGTCCCACGGGGTGCTGGCCGACGCGGGCAGCGGCTGCTCACTGTCGCTGTAGGGCACGTGGTCGGCGCTGTTCCACTGG
>DASWAH010000362.1:0-12894 GCA_036391235.1 Streptosporangiaceae bacterium | reverse complement strand
GAGGCGATAGCCGATGAAGTCGGCGGCCATGCCGGGGGCAAGGTAGCCGATGTCGTCGCGGCCCAGGGTGGCAGCGCCGCCGCGTGTTGCCAGCCAGAGGGCTTCCTTCGCGGTGAGGGCGGCGGGATTGCCGGTGACACGCTGCAAGAACAGGGCCTGACGCGCCTCGGCCAGCAGGTGCGAGCTATCGTTGGAGGCCGAGCCGTCTACGCCGAGCCCGACCGGCACGCCTGCGGCCAGCAGGTCCGCGGTCCGGCAGATGCCGGCCCCCAGCCGGGCGTTGGAGGACGGGCAGTGCGCGACGCCGGTCCCGGTCGCGGCGAACCTGGCGATCGCGGCGTCGTCCAGGTGCACGCCGTGGGCGACCCACACGTCGGGTGCCAGCCAGCCCAGCTCGTCCAGGTACTCGGCCGGGGTGCAGCCGAAGCGGGCGGCGCAGAACCCGGCCTCGTCGGTCGTCTCGGCCAGATGGGTGTGCAGCCGCACGCCGTGCTGCCTGGCCAGGCCGGCCGCGGCCCGCATCAGCTCGCCGGTAACGGAGAACGGCGAGCACGGCGCGATTCCCATCCGCAGCATCGACCCCGGCCCGGGGTCGTGGAAGGCGTCGATCGCGGCCTGCGTGGCGGCCAGGATCGCGTCCAGGTCTTCGGTGACCTCGTCGGGCGGCAGCCCGCCCGAGGAGGCGCCGAGGTCCATCGACCCGCGGGTCGGGTGGAACCGCAGGCCTACGTCGCTCGCGGCCGCGATCGTGGCCCCGAGCACGTCGCCGCCGCCGCGCGGGAACACGTAGTGGTGGTCGGTGCTCGTGGTGCAGCCGGTCCTGGCCAGCCAGGCCAGGGCGGCAGTGGCGGCGTCCCGCACGATCTGGGCGTCGATCCTGGCCCAGACCGGATACAGCTCGGTCAGCCAGCCGAACAAGGTGGCGTCGACGGCAAGGCCGCGGGTCGCCCACTGGTACAGGTGGTGGTGGGTGTTGATCAGCCCGGGCGTCGCCAGGCAGCCGTCCGCGTCGACGACCCGGGCCCCGGCGAACTCCGCCGGGGCCTGACCCGCGCCCACGGCCGCGATCTGGTTACCGCGGACGGCAACGTAGCCGCGGGCGTGCTCGGCCCGGCCCCCGTCCATGGTGACGACGTGGCAGCCGGACAGCACGAGGGCCGTCATGACGGCTCGGTCTCGGGGTCAGCCGGCCCTGAGTTAGCCGACCCGGCCTCGGCCAGCCGGGAGGCGGCCAGCCGGACGGCGTCCAGGATCTTCTCGTAGCCGGTGCACCGGCACAGGTTGCCGGCCAGCGCCTCCCGCATGTCGGCGTCGGCCGGGTCGGGGTTCCTGGCCAGCAGGTCGTGCGCGGCGACCAGCAGCCCGGGCGTGCAGAACCCGCACTGGACCGCGCCGGCTTCGATGAACGCCTGCTGCACGGGGTGCAGCCCGCCCTCGCTGCCGGCCAGCCCCTCCACGGTGACGACCTCGCGGCCCTCGGCCTGCCCGGCCGCGACCAGGCACGCGCAGACCGGAGCCCCGTCCAGGTACACCGTGCACGACCCGCATTCGCCCTGCTCGCACGCGTTCTTCGAGCCGGGCAGCCCCATCCGCTCGCGCAGCACGTACAGCAGGCTCTCGCCTGGCCAGACATCGTCGGCCTGCTGCCGGACCCCGTTCACCGTCGCCGTCACCCGCATCCCGCGCTCACCCCTTCCGGCCGGCCGCCGGCCCGCTGGTAGTCCTCCCACGCCCAGGTCAGCGTCCGCCTGGCCAGAACGCCGAGGGCGTGCCGCCGGTAGGCGGCGGTGCCCCGGACGTCGTCGATCGGGTCGGCCGCCGCGCTAACCAGCTCGGCGAACCTGGCCAGCACCGTCTCGGGCAGCTCCCGCCGCGACCGCCACAGGCCGGCCGCCGACAGCTCGCCGGCCAGAAGTTCCTCCGCGGCGGTCGCCCGGACCGGCGTGGGGGCGGCCGAACCGATCCCGGTCCCGACTGCCTCGCGCACCGGGTGCAGGGCCAGCGCGAAGGCCGCGACCGCGATCACCATCGCATTCCTGGTGCCGATCTTGGCGAACTGCTCGGGCCCGGACGGCGGCGTCAGCCAGACCGCCGCGACGAGCTCGTCTGGGGCTAGCACGTTCCGCTTGACCCCGGTGAAGAATCCGGAGGCCGGCACGATCCTGGTCCCGCGCACCGACGCGACCTCGACCTCAGCCCCGGCCGCGAGCAGGCCGGGATGACAGTCGCCGGCCGGCGAGGCCGAACCCAGATTGCCGCCGATCGTGCCGCGGGTGCGGATCTGCGGCGAGCCGACCGTCCTGGCCGCCATGGCCAGCCCGGGCAGCAGGTCGCGCAGCCGCTCACCGGCGGCCACGGCAGTCCCGCGTTCACCGGTCAGCTCGGCGTAGGTGACCCCCGCGCCGAGGCGCAGCCGGCCGTCGTCCCGCCGCCACTGCGACAGCCCGGGGACCCGGCTCAGGTCGAGCAGCGCGGGCGGGCGGCGCCGGGCGAAGTTCAGCTCCACCATCACGTCGGTGCCGCCTGCGATCGGCACGGCATCGGGCTGTGCCGCCTTCGCGGCCAGCGCCTCCTCCCAGCTGCGCGGCTGCAGGAATTCCATCGCCCTCCCTTCCGGCGCTCAGCCTCGCACACACCTCATGCGAAGCAGCCCGGCGTGTCCCAGGCCGGCCCGGCTTCCGGTCCGCCCTCGCGCGCGACCGCGGCCTGGATCAGCCCGTAGGGCCGGTCGTCGGCGTGGAACACCTCGCCCGGGTTCGCCAGGCCGAACGGCGCGAGGTCGACCAGGAAATGATGTTTGTTCGGCGCTGACAGCCGGATCTCGGCGACGTCGTCCCTGGCCTCGAGCACCGCCGAGCCCATCGCCCACAAGGTCTGCTGCAGGGCCCGGCTGTGCAGTCCGGCGAACCGTTCCAGCAGGATCTGACGAATATTCCGGAACGCCAGGTCCCAGTCGATGCCGGCGGTCGCGTAACGCCAGCGGGCGGTCAGCGCGGTGGCGAGGATCCGGTCGGTCGCCTCGGGCAGGGTCGTGTAGCGGTCCTTGAGGAACCCGGTGAATTCCGAGCCGGTCGACTTCAGCACGACCAGGTCGGTCAGGCCGGACACGACCCAGGTCCGCTCGCGGCCGCCCGCCAGGTCGGCGGTGACCGTCGTCGTCCTGACCTCCTGGCCCGACCGCACGAAAGCGTGCGGGTGCCCGTCGCCTCCGGCGACGGGCACCCGCTCCCACCGGTACTCCTCGACCCCGACGTGCGCCCTGGTCACCGACTCGATGTCGGTCGTGAAGTGACGGGCCAGGGCGAGCGCGTAGTCCTCGATCGCGCCGTCCCCGTGCTGCGAGGCGTAGGCGAAGCAGGTGTTCTTCTGGCTGTCGGTCGGCAGCACCTTGGCCTGATCGCCGGCCAGGTGCGCGGCCGCGAAGTCGCCGCGCAGGGCCGTGCTCACGTTCAGGTCCCTGATCTCGTGCCGCGGGGTGTCCCGGTAGATCCGGACGACCCTGGTCTCGGCCTTGCCGTACTGGTTGTCGGCGAGCACGATCCCCATGGCTAGCTCCCGCGGTAGGTCGAGTACGAGTAGGGACTGAGCAGCAGCGGCACGTGATACCCGGGCCGCTGCCCGTCGGTGGTGAACGTGACCGTGACCTCGGGGAAGAACGGCGCCCCGCCGCCGTCCGCGGCGCTCAGGTACGGACCGGTCTCGAAGACCAGCCGGTAGGTCCCGGCGGCCAGGGCAGGCAGGCCGAAGTCGGTCACCCGGCCGTCGGCGTCGGTGACCGCGCGGGCCAGCTCGCCGCCGTCGGCCCGCTCGAGCCGGACCGCGACGCCGCGAGCCGGCTCGCCCCGGCCGGTGTCCAGCACGTGCGTGCTGAGCCTGCTCATGGACCTGCTCCCCCCTGCCGATGATCGGGGTCGATGACCTGGGCCAGCCGCATCCGGTTGATCGCGGCGAGCTCGCCCGCGACCACCCGCCATTCCTGCCCGGGGTCGTTGCCGAGCCGCTGGCGCAGGAAGCCGGCCAGGTCGGCCGCGCTGCGGCCGGTCGCGCAGGCCAGGTAGATGTGCCCGAACCGGCGTTCGTACTCGGCGTTCCCGGCTTCCAGCTCGGCCCGGCTGGCCGCGTCGGCGTCACGAACGCCCGCCTGCTCGCGGCCCGACCATCCGCCTGACCGCCCGCCGGGCGGGGCCGGGTCCGGCACCTGACGGTCCCCCAGCCGCGGATGACCGGCCAGTGCGTCCCGCAAGTCCGCCTCCTCCAGGACGGCGACGGCGGCATCGGAGGCGGCGAGCACGGCGCCGGCATCCGGGTACGGCCGGCCGGCCGCGACCAGCCCGGCCCAGCGGGCCGACGTGCAGCAGCCCAGGAGCAGCCCCACGGCCTCGGGCTCGGGCATCTGGTTGAACAGGTCCGCGCTGACCATGGCTCAGCCTCTCGCGCCTGGCCTGCCGAATGCAACGACAGCCGGCCCGATTTGCCCGTCCGCGGGCCGGAGCGGGCCGGGCGCGCTCAGGACGAGGGCAGCCGCCAGCCGCGCGGCGGCCGCAGCAGCGGCTGATCACGGCCGGACGCGCCAGCGGCCGGCCCGGCGGCCTGGAGTTCGGCATCGGGGTCCGAGGAATCGCGCAGCCAGGAAATCAGGGCGACGTAGATGACCGGGACGAAGGCGAACGCCGGGATCGCCCACAGCAGCCCGGCCGCGATCTCCTGGTCGGCCACCGTTCCCAGCCCGTGGCCGGCCCGGTGCGCGAGGGCGCTGAACCAGGCGCTGCCGGAGAACCCCATGATGTAGGCGCTGGCCCACATCGCCCACATCGGGAGCGCCGCGATGGCGGCCCGCTGCGGCCGCGTCGTCCGCGGCAGCAGCGGCGGCGAGGTGACCAGTTCCAGCCACAGGGCGCAGCCGGCCGCCAGCAGCGTGACTGCCTCGGCGAGCGTCAGCACCGGGTGGCGGACCAGTGCGTTGACCGCGACCGGGAGCCGCCAGCCCAGCGCGACGACTCCGAAGACGACCAGCACGGCCCAGGGCCGCCCGTGCCCCGGCCGGTGCGACCGGGCCGCGGCCACCCGGTCGGCCAGCCGCGGCCGGCCGGGTTGGTCACGGCCGGGCTGGTCACGGCGGGGCCGCCAGGGAGCGCCGAGCACGATCAGCGCCGGCGCGACGACGGCGAGCACCGCGTACTGCAGCGCTTGCGCGAACACGTACCGGGTCGCGGCTGTCCCGGCCGGCGGGACTACCGCGACGACCGCCAGCACCGCTCCGGCCGGCGCCAGCCACGGCCGCAGCCACCTGCCCAGGTTCGCCATGTCGTCCTCCTCGCCGCACGTCTTACGCCTGCGGCGGGCTCGCCGTCAAGTAGCCCGGCCTGCCGCCCGGTCAGGCCGGAGGCGGCAAGATGGGGGCATGGACCTTCCCGTGATGCCTCCGGTGCCTCCGATGCTGGCCAAGTCGGTCCCCGCGATACCTGGCGGGGCGATGAGCTACGAGCCGAAGTGGGACGGCTTCCGGTCGGTGATCTTCCGTGACGGCGACGAGGTCGAGATCGGCAGCCGTAACGAGCGGCCGATGACCAGGTACTTTCCCGAGATCGTGGCGGCCGTGCGGGAGAGCCTGCCGGAACGGTCGGTCATTGACGGCGAGATCGTCATACCGGACGCCGACGGCCGCTGCCTGGACTTCGAGGCGCTGCTGCAGCGCATCCACCCGGCCGACAGCCGGGTGCGGCTGCTTGCCCAGAAGACGCCGGCCGCGTTCGTGGCGTTCGACCTGCTGGCCCTGGACGGCACCGACTACACCGGCGAGCCGTTCTCGGCCCGGCGCGACGCGCTCGCCACGGCCCTGGCCGCGGCCAAGCCGCCGGTGTACCTGACCCCGGCCACCACCGATGCGGGGCTGGCCGAGGTGTGGTTCAGCCAGTTCGAGGGGGCCGGGCTGGACGGCATCGTGGCCAAGCCGCTAGACGGCACCTACCAGCCGGACAAGCGGGCCATGTTCAAGATCAAGCACGAGCGGACCGCGGATTGCGTGGTGGCCGGCTACCGGGTGCACAAGAGCGGGCCGGACGCGATCGGCTCGCTGCTGCTCGGCCTCTACACCGAGGACGGCAAGCTGGCCAGCGTCGGCGTCATCGGCGCGTTCCCGATGGCGACCCGCAAGAAGCTGTTCACCGAGCTGGCCCCGCTGGTCACCACGTTCGAGGGACATCCGTGGAACTGGGCCGCCCAGCAGCAGCCGGGCACCCGGCACCCGCGCGAGGCCGAGGGCAGCCGGTGGAACGCCGGCAAGGACCTGTCATTCGTGCCGCTGCGGCCCGAGCGGGTCGTCGAGGTCCGGTACGACCACATGGAGGGCACCAGGTTCCGGCATACCGCCCAGTTCGTCCGCTGGCGGCCGGACCGGGAACCCCAGTCGTGCCAGTTCGGCCAGCTCGAGGAACCGGTCAGCTACAACCTGGCCGACATCCTGGCGGGCTGAGCCCGCGAGATCACGGCACCGCGCGGATCCCGGGCGCCGGCGCGGGCGGCCAGACCGCCACGACGGCGATAAAGTCCCTGGTCCAGCCGGTGACGTACTGACCGGCCGGACGGACCTGGCCGGTCACGCCGGCCGTCAGCGGGCCGCCAGGCCGCCTGGCGTAGGCGAGCTGCACCCATTCCGGGTTGATGTCGAGTTCCATCCCGACCCGGGCGCCCGCCCTGACCAGCGCGCGGGCCATGTCGGCGGGCGTGGCCGACATGCTGGCCACGTAGACCAGCTGCCCGCGGGCGTTCTGCCCGAGCGCACTGCGAGCGGTGTCGCCGGCGCCGGTGATGGTGGCGCCCCACGGGCCCCAGCCGCCGGCCGAGGCGGCGGTCGGCCGGCCGTGCCGCACCAGCAGCACCAGGTTCTGCCGGACGCTGTCGACCGGCTGGCCGGCCTGGGGCACCCCGTGGTTCCAGACGCCGATGCTGACCGCGCCCGAGGCATAGATGACCAGGCTGGCCCGGCCGGGGACCAGCGGGCTGACGACCCGGCCGCTCTGCTCGTAGCCGCCGGCCCCGGCGGAGAGCTTGAACCCGCCGTTGAACGCGCCGACCAGCAGCCGGCGCTCGGACCGGCCGAGTGCGGGCCCGGCGCCCAGACCCTGGCACGGGCGGCCAGGGTCGGCGCTGCCGCAATGCAGCACCACGCGCACGGCGCCGGCGAACCTGGCCGACGTCATCAGGTGCCCGTCGGCCAGCCTGAAGTGCCGCACGATCACCCGAGCCGGGGCCGGCGGCCTGGCCCGCACCGCCGCGGCCGGGCCGGCCGGAGCCTGCGCGTGGGTGGTGCTCACCGCGGTTCCGGCCGCCGCCGTGCATCCGGCCGCAGCCAGGCCGACGGCAGCCAGGCCGACGGCGGCCAGGCCGGGTGCGGCCAGCCCGGTCAGCGTGCGTTTCATGGGCTCCCCGTGGTTTCCGGCAGCCGGCCAGCGAATCTGGCCGCCGCTTCTGGGCCAGTAACGAACAAACCCCGGCTAGTGTTTCTGGCGTGATGAGGCGTATACGGCCAGCCCTGGCGTGCGGGGCCACTGCTGGCGTCGCCGCCCTGGTGGCGCTGGCCGGGTGCACGTCGGCCGGTACCGGCGGCGTCAGCCCGCCGCCCGGGGGTTCTGGCTCGCACCAGTCCGGCGACCCGTCGCCGACCCCCACCAAGCCGGCCGGCCCGGCCGCCGGGCTCGGCCGGCTCGGCAAGTTCCGCACCGCCCGGTACAAGATCTGGTTCACCGAACCCGCCCACACCGGGCCGACCGGAGCGCATCTCGGCGCCCGCAGACTGCTCACGGTGATCAGGTACCCGCTGGCCGATTCGCCGCCGGGCACCCGCAAGCCGGCCAGGGGACCGCTCCCGCTGCTGGTGTTCGGCCCCGGCTTCCAGCAGTGCGACGCGCCCTACACCGGCCTGCTCAAGGCCTGGGCCAGCGCCGGCTACGTCGTCGCGGCGGTGAACTTCCCGGAATCCGACTGCCTGACCGGTTCGTCGGCCACCGAGTCGGACATGGTCAACCAGCCCGCCGATATGTCCTACGTCATCACGAAGATGCTGGCCCTGAGCGCAAAGCCGCACGGGTTCTTCTCCGGGGTGCTGAGCCGCGGCCAGATCGCGGTCAGCGGCCAGTCCGACGGCGGGGACACGGTGGCCGCGCTGGGCGCCAACACCTGCTGCACCGATCACCGGGTCAAGGCGGTGGCGGTACTGTCCGGCGCCCAGTGGCCGGCCATGCCGGGACAGTTCTTCAGCAAGCGCCCGGCCCCGATGCTGTTCGTCCAGGGCAACGCGGACACGGTGAACCTGCCGGGCTGCAGCGCCGCGATGTATCACGCCGATCCGGCGCCCGACCGCTTCTACCTAGACCTGCTCGGCGCCGATCACCTGACGCCGTACTGGGGCGTCAACTCCTACGAGCGGATCGTGGCCCGCGTGACCGTGGCGTTCTTCGACCGTTTCGTGCTCGGCCGGCTCGCCGCCGGGCCGGCCATGAGCAGGCACGGCGACGTCGCCGGGCTGGCCGAGTTCCTCAGCCACGGCCACGGCGACCTGCCCGCCGGACCCTGCGTCACCTGAGCAGCCGCCAGGACCGGGAAGGACCGCCGATATGCAGCCGATGCCTGAGGACTGGACCCGCGCCGTTGCCGTCGTCGCCCACCCCGACGACCTGGAGTACGGGGCGGCCTCCGCGGTCGCCCGCTGGACCGGGCAGGGCAAGCAGGTCAGCTACCTGCTGGCGACCAAGGGCGAGGCCGGCATCGCCGGCCTGCCGCCCGAGCGCACCGGCCCGCTGCGGGTCGAGGAGGAGCAGCGCAGTGCCGCGGTCGTGGGGGTCAGTCAGGTCGACTTCCTCGACCACGCCGACGGCGTCGTCGAGTACGGCCTGGCGCTGCGGCGCGACCTCGCCGCCGCCTACCGGCGGCTGCGGCCCGACGTCGTGATCACGCTGAGCTTCGACCTGAGCTGGGGCGAGGACGGGCCCATCAACCACGCCGATCACCGCGCGGTCGGGCTGGCCGCGCTGGACGCCTGCCGGGACGCGACCAACGAGTGGGTCTTCCCCGACGCCGGGCCGGCCTGCCCGCCGATCTCGGCCGCCTACGTCATCGCCAGCGGCGAGCCGACCCACTTCGCCGACGTCACCGGCACCATCGACCTCGGCATCGCCTCGCTGCGCGAGCACCGCGCCTACATCGAGGGCCTGGGCCGGGACTTCGATCCCGACGAGTTCCTGCGGAACATGGCCGGCTACGTCGGCCTGGGGGCGGGCTGCGAGTACGCGGTCGGCATGCGCCGCTACCCGATGGGCTGACCGGGAGCACGCTGGGTAAGACAGGTGCGGTGACCGCAGCAACCGCGGCGGCCGGCCGGGTGGCGGCCGCCACGCGCGCCGAGAAACTCGCCGTCTACGCGGCCGGGCTGGTGCAGGGCATCACGCTGGTCACCTTCCCGGCGGCCAGCACGATCTTCACCTCGCGCTCGGGCTACGGCCTGTCGGCCGGCCAGTACGGCCTGATGTTCGTGCCCCAGGTGGTGGCGGCCATCCTGGCCTCGCTCGGGGGCGCCAGGCTGGCCGGCCGGACCGGGTGGAAACTCGTCTACCTGAGCGGCCTGGCCGCCAACCTGGCCGCGATGGCCCTGCTCATCGGCAGCCGGTTCGCCGAGTCCGATCAGCCCGCCGCCTACCCGCTGCTGCTGGCCGCGACGGCCTGCCTGGGCCTCGGTTTCGGGCTCACGGTGCCCGCCGTGAACACGTTCACGGCGCAGTTTCACCCCGCTGCCGTCGACCGGTCGATCCTGGTCCTGAACGCCCTGCTCGGCCTGGGCACGGCGCTCGCCCCGGTATTCGTCGCGATCTTCACCGGACTGGGCGCGTGGGTCGGAATGCCGGTACTGGCCGCGATCTTGCTGGTCGCGCTGCTCACGGTCAGCCTCCGGCTGCCGCTGCGCGGACCGCAAGCCGCCGGTTCCCGGCGGCGCGCCCGCCTGCCCCGGCTGTTCTGGCTATTCGCCGCCTTCGCCACGCTGTACGGCTGCTGCGAGACGCTGAACGGCAACTGGTCGCAGATCGACCTGGTCTCGCTGCACGTGCCGGCCACGACCGCCGCGCTGACGCTGACCGTGTTCTGGGCGATGGTGACGGCCGGCCGGGTGCTGTTCGCCGTGGTCCAGCGCTGGGTACCGAGCCGGCTCGCCTATCACCTGCTGCCTTTCGTACTGGCCGCCGCGTTCGTCTTCATCGCGCTGCTGCCGGCCGGCACTGCCTGGGCCGGCGTGCTGGCCTTCGGCCTGGCCGGGCTCGGCTGCTCGGCCCTGCTGCCGCTCACCATCAGCTTCGGCCAGGAGGCCATGACGGCAGTGTCCGCCTCGGTGGCCAGCGGTGTCATCGCCTGCTACCAGCTCGGCTACGGTTTCGCCGCGTTCGGGGTGGGACCGCTGCGCTCGGCCGGCCTGACCCTGCCGGAGATCTACGCCGGGGCGGCCGGACTAGCGGTCGTCCTCGGCGTGCTGTCGCTGCTGATCGCGCGGGGACGGCCGTCCCCGGCGGCGGTGCACCCGCGCCCGGCGACCCACCTGCGAAATCATTAGCCGGGGAAAGGAAATTAGGGTTTCGAAAGTGCGCACTGTGATATAAGTGGCGGCTGGCATACGCACCGAATGTCAACCGTCGATACCGGAGGAACTGTGCGCAGAGTGTTGCTCATCCGGCCGGCCGTAGCGGTCGCCGCTGCCGCCGCCGCGGGAGTCATGGCTGTCCCCGCCATCGCGTCGGCCGCGCCGAACCACACCCAGAGCCACGCTGCCCGGGCCTCCCAGCCCGCGAGGCCCGCGCTCCCGGCCGGCCAGCGCTACGTCTGCCCGCCGGCCCAGGCCGGTTACTCGGCTTGCCTGTCGATCATCAAGCCGGCGGTCCTGACCGCCCGCACCGCCCTCGCGCGCGGTGCCGCGCCCCAGGCCAACGGCCCGTACACCCCCACGGACCTGCGGAAGGCGTACAAGATCGCCACGTACGCGGCCCGCAACGGCGGGGGCCGGACGGTCGCGATCGTCGATGCCTACAACGATCCCAAGGCCAACGCCGACCTGGCCAAGTTCCGGAAGACGTTCCACCTTCCAGCCTGCACCACCTCGAACCACTGCCTGCACATCTACAACGGCAGCGGGGGCAGCAAGCCACTGCCGAGGGGGAATGCGCACTGGGCCGTCGAGGAGTCGCTGGACCTGGACATGGTGTCGGCGGTCTGCCCGCTGTGCCACATTGACCTGATCGAGGCCAAGTCCAACGCGAATTCCAATCTGTACGCCGCCGAGAACACCGCGGCCAGGAAGGCCAGGTATGTCTCGAACAGCTGGGGCAGCCAGGAGTACTCAGGCGAGACCCGCGCGAACCACTTCTTCAACCACCCGGGCCACGTGATCGCGTTCGCCGCCGGTGACCTCGGCTACGGCCCCGGCTACCCGGCCGGGATCCAGTACGTGACCTCGGTCGGCGGCACCGCGCTGAAGCACTCAGGCAACAGCCGGGGCTGGACCGAGTCGGTCTGGAGCACGACTCCGACCGAGGGCACCGCGTCCGGCTGCTCGGCCTTCGAGGCCAAGCCGTCCTGGCAGCGCCAGGACATCAAGCCGGGCGACTGCGTCCGCCGGACCGAGAACGACGCCTCGGCGGTCGCCGACCCGAACACCGGCGTGATCATTTACGACAGCTACGGCGTCACCCCTGGCTTCTACCAGATCGGCGGCACCAGCGCCTCGACCCCGATCGTCACCGCGATCTACGCGCTGGCCGGCACCCCGGTCGGGAACACCTACCCGGCGCAGTACCCGTACCTGGAGGCCAGGCACCTGTTCGACGTCACCGTCGGTGCCACCAGCACGTGCACTCCGGCTTACCTGTGCCACGCCGAGAAGGGCTTCGACGGACCGACCGGGCTGGGCACGCCGGACGGGATCGCCGGGTTCACCGTGCGCGCCTCGGTCCGGCGGGTCACGCTGGTCGACCCGGGCACGGTGCACGCTACCCACGGCAACCCGCTGACCGTGACGATCTCGGGCCTGGACACCAGGAAGGTCTCCCAGCTGAGCTGGAGCGCCACCAACCTGCCGCCCGGCCTGTCCATCCACGCGATCCCGCACTCCACCAACGGCAAGATCACCGGTACCCCGACGACGGCCGGCACCTTCAACGTGAAGGTCACAGCCAAGGACGGCTCGGCCTCGGGCAGCACCTACTTCACGATCGTGGTGAGCTGACCGGCGACCGCGAACTGAGGCTTGCGAGGCCGGTGCCCGTGCGGGGCGCCGGCCTCGTCCTATTCGGCGGGCTCTCCGGTTGCCCCGGGCTCCCCCGGGCCGCGCGGCGTCCCAGCCGTACCGGCCGGTACGGCTGGGACGGCCCGGCGGGCCAGGAAGTCCAGCGGGCCGCCGCCGCGCAACCCGAGCAGCTCCCAGGACCTGATGATCCCGATCGCGAAGAAGATCAGCACGAACGTCGAGCCGGTACGGTCCGGGTCCGACGATGTGTACGCGGTGATGGCCTGGAACGCGTACATGATGACGATCAGCGGCAGCAGGAGCGGCCAGCGCCGGCTCAGGTCCTCGTCCTCGCGAGCCCGCCAGAGGCGTACGGTCAGCGAGGCCGTGCTGGTCACGCCGAGCACGCCGAGCAGGAAGCTTGCGGTGGAGATGCCGCCGTTCTGCTGGGCCGATCCCGGCAGCAGCGCGACCAGCGAGACCCACAGCGAGTCGACCAGCGCGGTGAACGCGGTCGCGGCCACGGCCTGGCGCTCGGCCGACTCCAGCCCGCGGCCGCGCGACTGGGCGACCGAGAGGGCGACGAACAGCAAGCCGGTGAGCGCGCCCGCGACGGTCACGCTGCCGAGGAAGAA
>DASWAH010000361.1:0-26358 GCA_036391235.1 Streptosporangiaceae bacterium | reverse complement strand
GAACGCCTTCTGCCGCCGGCACCACCGCGCCAAGCAAGCCCCCGGCTGGCACGTCGAACAACCGCGCCCCGGCGTCACCGTCTGGACCACCCCGCACGGCCGCACCTACACCAGCACCCCCGAGCCCTACCTGGCGGCCTGAGACCCGGCCGCAGCCGGCGGGCGGTCACGGTGAATGACTCGGTCTAGCCGTATCGCCGCGTACCCGAGCGTCGACAGCGCGCAGACCACCGCGAGGTCGCCGAGGCTCAGCGGCTTCGTCTTGAGCAGGTCGTTCAGCGCAGGCAGGTACAGCCCGGCGAACTGCAGACCCAACGCGGCGGCGATGGCCACGAGCAAAGACGGATTGGCCAGGGTGCCGGGACGCACCCGGGAGCCGGCCGCGACGGCGAGCTGCGTCGCCCCGAGCGCGAAGAACGCCATGCTCTGCCACGGACGGCCGGTAGCGTGCCCCCAGATCCCGACTCCGAGCGTGACCCCGGCGACCACGATTCCTACCCGGACGATGCGCTGCCACAGGCCGGCGCCGAGTACGCTCTCGGCCGGCGGCCTCGGCGGACGGCGCATTGCACCGGGATCGGCCGGCTCGCTGCCGAGAGCGACGCCGGGCAGGCCGTGCGTGAGCAAGTTCACCCACAGGATCTGAGCCGGCAGCAAGGGCAGCGCGAGCCCTACGAACGGTCCGGCCAGCATGACCGCGATCTCGGCGCTGCCCCCGGCGAGCCCGTAGAGCAGGAACCGCCGGATGTTCGCGTAGACCCGGCGGCCTTCCTGCACGGCGGCGACCAGGGTCCCGAGCTCGTCGTCAGCGAGCACCAGGTCAGCGGCCTGGCGGGCCACCTCGGTGCCGCGCTGGCCCATCGCGACGCCAATGTCCGCGCTGCGCAGGGCCGGGCCGTCGTTGACGCCATCGCCGGTCATCGCGACCACCTGACCGGCGGCCTGCCGGGCCTTGATGATCGTGAGTTTCTGCTCGGGCGTAGCCCGCGCGAACACCCGGGCGTCAGGATCAGCGGCCGCCTCACCGCCGGCCCGGCAGTCGACTACTGGGTCACCGCTGCCGATGATCCCGAGTTCGGTGGCGATGGACCTTGCCGTCGCCGGGTGGTCGCCGGTAATGAGCACCGGGGTGATGCCTGCCTGCTGGCATGACCGGATGGTCGCTGCCGCCGTGGCCCGGGGCGGATCGGCGATCGCGATCAGGCCGAGCAGATCGAGGCCGCGTTCTAGCTCGCTGGCCGTCAGTCCGCCCGCCGTCAGCTCGCCGCCCGTCAGCTCGCCGCCCGTCAGCTCGCCGCCCGCGATTTCCGGATCAGCCCGGTCGGCGGCCGCGACGGCCAGCACCCGCAACCCCTGCCTGGCCAGCTCCTCGGCCTGCGCGCGAGCGGCGGCGGCTTCCGGGGCCGGCACGGTCACGACGTCGCCGCCCAGGATCGCCTCGGGCGAGCCCTTGCAGATCACGCGCACCCGCCCGGACTCCAGCCGGTGCACGGTCGTCATCCGCTGCCGCCCGCTCTCGAACGGGATCTCGGCGATCCGGGGAAGGTCCGCGGCCAGCCGAGCGCGGTCCAGGCCGAACTTCTCTGCCGCCGACAGCAGCGCCGCCTCGGTTGGATCGCCGATCGCGGTCCAGTCGCCGCCGCTGTCGCCCGCCGGCTCTGGCACCGGATCAGGCCGCCGGACGTCGGCGTCGTTACACAACGCGCCCCCGGTCAGCAGCGCGGCCAGATCAGCCGCGTTGGCCGGCCCCATGGCCCGGCCCTCCCTGGTAACCGTCCCCTCGGGGGAGTAACCGTGACCGCTGAACTCGGCCCGGCCGCCCGCGCCGCCGGCGCCGTCAGAACCACTAGAACCGCCCGGAGTCCAGGCGAACCTGGCCACCATCTTGCCTTCGGTCAAGGTGCCGGTCTTGTCCGTGCCCAGAACCGTCACCGATCCCAGCGTCTCGACCGCCGGAAGCCTCCTGATCAGGGCGTTCCTCGCCGACATGCGCCGGGCGCCGAGCGCCAGGGCCAGCGTCACCACCGCGGGCAGTGACTCAGGCACGGCCGCCACGACCAGGCTGATCGCCGTGATGACCATGAGCTCCGCACTCTGGCCCCTGGCCAGGCCGATGGCCAGCACGATCGCGCACAGCACGACGGCCGCGGCGGCCAGCATCCGGCCCACTCCGGCCAGGCGACGTTGCAGCGGCGGGAGCCCCGGCCGGCCAGCCAGCAGGGCCGCGACCCGGCCCATCGAGCTGGCCTGCCCGGTCGCCGTGACCAGGCCGCGCCCGCGTCCGCGCACGACGACGGTCCCGGCCGACACCACGTCGAACGATCCCGTGCCGCCGTCCCCGCTTCCGGCCGCCTTGGCGGCCGGAACCGACTCGCCGGTCAGCGCGGACTCGTCGACCAGCAGCGCGGCCGCCTCGATCACCCGGGCGTCGGCCGGAACGATGTCGCCCTCGGCCAGAACCACGACATCGCCGGGCACCACCGCGGCGGCCGGCATCGGCCGCTGGACGCCGTCCCGCACGACCCGGGCCTCGGGCGCCGCGAGCTGAGACAACGCGGCGATCGCCTTGCCCGCCTTGACCTCCTGGACCACCCCGACCGACGTATTCACGACGATGACCAGGACGATCACGCCCGCGTCGGTCCAGTCGCCGGTGGCCACCGTGAGCGCGGCGGCGACGATCAGGACCAGGATCAGCGGGTCGCGCAGCTGATCGGCGATCAGGCGCCATAGCGGCGTCGGCCGCGGCTTGGGCAGCTCGTTCGGCCCGAACCTGGCCAGCTGTGCCTCGGCCTCGGCCGCGGACAGTCCGCCGGCCGGGTCCCCACGCAGCCCCTGGCCTTCCGGCCACGCACCGGCCGGGGCCGGGGGCGGTCCTGGTCGCTCTGTCATTTCTCCGCCACCCCGCCACCCTCCGCCGTTTCCGTCCGGCAGATCAGGGACCTTCGTCACCAATGCCGGGACTACCGGCGGTGCCTGCCGCTGCCACGCGAGAGCATCGTCGCCTTATGACCTCTACCCACACGGCGATGCGGGTTGCCTGATGTCCGGACGGTTCGGTTTTCCTAACAATCAAGCCGCAACTCCCCGCCGCCGAACTGTCGCGGTCCTGGCCGCCGCGGTTCTCGGCGGGCTGGCCGGCTTGGCCGCATGCTCCCCTGGCCCGCAAGCAGCGGGTCCGCAGGGGATACACAAGATCAAGCACATCGTGATCATCATGCAGGAGAACCGGTCGTTCGACTCCTTCTTCGGCACTTACCCGGGCGCGGACGGCCTGCCCTACAAGAACGGCCACTTCACCGTCTGCCTGCCCGACCCGCGGCGGCACTCGTGCGACCGCCCCTATCACGACCCGAGCCTGGTCAACGGCGGCAGCGAGCACACGATGGACGACGGGCTGTCCGACATCAACGGCGGCAAGATGAACGGGTTCGTCAGGACGGCCGAGCTGGACACCAACCGGGGCTGCGCGCTGGCGATCCCGACGCCGCGGGTGTGCCTGCCGTCCGGGCCGGTCGACGTGATGGGCTACCACGACGCCAGGGAGATCCCGAACTACTGGACCTACGCCAGGAATTTCGTGCTGGCCGACCACATGTTCGAGCCGGTGAACTCCTGGAGCCTGCCCGCGCACCTGTACCTGGTCAGCGGCTGGTCCGCCCGGTGTACCTCGGCCAGCCCGATGAGCTGCGTGAACGATCCGAGCCAGGTGACGGCGGCGCTGCCGAAGGCGTTCGTGGCCTGCCTGACCGGTCACGGCCTGACCGTCAGGGACCTGCGGCGGCGGGCGGCGCTGTCCGCGTCCAGCCGGACGAACCTGGACCGCTGTATCGCCGCGCTGCCGGTCGCCCAGCGCCAGCGGATGCTTGCCCTAGCCGTGGCCGGCGGCGGTGGTGAAGGCCAGACCCTCGGCCGGTACTCCTGGACCGACCTGACCTGGCTGCTGCACCGGCAGCACGTCTCGTGGTCCTACTACGTGCAAAGCGGGGTCCAGCCCGACTGCAACGACAACCCCGATCAGGCCGCGGCCGGGTGCGCCCCGGTCAAGCAGGGCGCGTCGACTCCGTCGATCTGGAATCCGCTGCCGTCGTTCGGCGATGTCAGAACCGACCATCAGCGGGCCAACGTCAGGAACCTCGAGGCCTTCTACCCGGCCGCGGCGCACGGTCACCTGCCCGCGGTTTCCTGGGTCGCGCCGTCCCAGGGCAATAGCGATCACCCGCCGGCGAATATCGCGGCCGGGCAGGCTTACGTCACCAATCTCATCAACACGATCATGCGGGGTCCTGACTGGAAGTCCACCGCGATCTTCCTGGTCTGGGACGACTGGGGCGGCTTCTACGACCATGTCGTCCCGCCTGTCGTCGACCAGAACGGCTACGGCATGCGCGTGCCCGCCATCGTGATCAGCCCGTACGCGAAACGGGGTCACATCGATCATCAGATCCTGTCGTTCGATGCCTTCAACAAGTTCATCGAGGACGTGTTCCTGCACGGCGCGCGGCTGAACCCGAACACGGACGGGCGCCCGGACCGCCGTCCCGATGTGCGGGAGAACGCCAGGATCCTCGGCAACCTGGCCAGCGACTTCAACTTCAGCCAGCCACCGCGGCCGCCCGTCCTGCTCTCCCCGCACCCGGCGCCGGGACCCGCGTCCACGCCATAAGAGATCATGGCCAGGTGCAGGTCGGCTCGTGAGGGTGCTGGTGACCGGCGGCGCCGGGTTCATCGGGTCGCACTTCGTGCGGACGATGCTGGCGGGCGGCTTTCCCGGGTTCGGTGACGCTCAGGTCACCGTGCTCGACAAGCTCAGCTACGCCGGCAACCCGTCCAGCCTCGGCCCGGTGGCTGATCACCCTGGCCTGCGTTTCGTCCGCGGGGATATCTGTGACCCGCGGCAGCTGGCCGAGGTCGTGCCAGGGCACGACGTCGTCCTGAATTTCGCGGCCGAATCGCACGTCGATCGGTCGATCGACGCGGCGGCGGTGTTCGTCGCCGCGAACGTCGCCGGCGTCCAGAATCTTGCTCAGGCCTGCCTGGAGGCCGGGGTCCGCCGTCTGGTGCACGTGTCGACCGACGAGGTGTACGGCAGCCTGAAGGCCGGCTCGGCGGCCGAGGACGCCCCGCTCAACCCGAGCTCGCCGTACGCGGCCAGCAAGGCGGCGGGCGAGCTGATGGCGCTCGCCTGCGCGCGCACTCACGGCCTCGACGTGCGGATCACCAGGGGCAGCAACACCTACGGCCCTTACCAGTTCCCCGAGAAACTCATTCCGCTGTTCGTCACCAACCTGCTCGAAGGGCGCAAGGTGCCGCTTTACGGTGACGGGACCAACGTGCGCAGCTGGCTGCACGTCGACGACCACTGCCGGGGCATTCACCTGGTGCTGACCCGCGGCGAGGCGGGCGGGGTGTACAACCTGGGCGGCGGGACCGAGCTCGCGAACGCTGAGCTGGCCCGGATGCTGCTCGACCGCTGCGGAGCCGGCTGGAGCATGGTCGAGCCGGTGCCGGACCGCAAGGGCCACGACTTCCGGTACAGCGTGGACGATCGGAAGGCCCGCGGCCTCGGCTACGCGCCGAGCGTTCCTTTCGATTCCGGGCTGACGGCCACGGTGCGCTGGTACCAGGACAACCGGGACTGGTGGCAGCCGCTCACGGGCTACGCGGCGGGACGGTAGACCGAGACGCCGTCGGCCCGGTACGCGAACCGGAAGCCGGTCCGGCGCAGGAACCGCACGATGTGCGGGTCGCGCTCCCACACCAGGACCCAGCCCACGTGCATCTGCCGGGCGTTGGCCCTGGCCGCGCGCCAGTGCGCCGGGGTGAAGTAGTAGTGGCCGCTCTGCACGGACATCAGGTCGGCGTAGAACGGCTGGTTGTGGATGCCGGCGTCAGTCGCCGGCGGGATCCTGGCCAGGTTGGCCACGGCCAGCGGATGGCCGTCGGCGGTGGCCAGCACCTGAGCCTCGGGCGCGAACGGCTGGCCGCGCAGGTTGACGCCGCCGCGGATGCCGAACGGCACGTCGACCACGATCGAGCGGGAATGATCGGCCGCGATCGGGCGGTCGAGGGCGGGCAGCGCGGTGGGCATGGTGGTCTGGCCAGGCGGGGTCGACAGCCCGGCCTCGACCACGGCCAGGGCCAGCACGGCGACCATGACCGGCCTGGCGTGGCGGCCCAGCCAGGTCACGGTGAATCCGGCCAGCAGGGCCGCGGGTACCAGGCCGATCTCCGCGACCCTGGCCGGCACCCGGAAGCTGGCCAGCCCGGGGGTCTGTACCAGCCAGGTGTACGGCATCAGCTTGGCCAGCACGATGCCATGCCAGCGTTGCGCGAGCGGGAAGTACTGGGCGTTGCCGATGTGTACCGACGAGCCCATCGCGAGCGCCGTGGCCGCGGCCCACGCGAGCGCGAGCAGCCAGGTCATCTTCTCGCGCCAGCCGATGATCAGCCCGGCCAGGGCCAGCACGGTCAGCACGATCCCGTAGGTCGTGAAGTCGGGCGAGTGCACGATGTGCAGGCCGAGGCTGACGACGCGCGGTGACGGTTCGACGATGTTGGGGAAGGTGACTCCGCCGAGGTACGAAGCCGGGTCGGGCGGCGTGGGCGGGCCGCCACGACGGGCCTCGTCCCTGATCGCCAGCAATTGCGGGGTAGCCACGATCGCGGTGATCAGGCCGGCCAGCACGAGCGGCAGCAGCCTGGCCGCCCGCGGCGCGCGGAGCACGCGGCCCGCCAGGGACCGGTCGCCCGGCCCTGAGGGCTGCCGCCGCCAGAACAGCCAGGGCACCAGCATCGCCGCGGCCACCGCGGCCGCCATCAGCGCCGAGTCCTGGTCAACCAGCACGCTGGCCCCGAGGATCAGGCCGAGTACGACCGCCTGGCCGGGCCCCGGTCTGCGTCGCAGGCGCACGGCCGCCTCGAGCGTCATCGGCACGAAGAGCGCGCCGGCCGCCAGGTTGACGTGGTTCCAGACCCAGAAATCGACGATCACCGAGTAGCCGAAGAACCCGCCCGCGGCGATGGCGGCGATCTGGGGCAGCCAGAGCCGCGCCGCCCGGTACATGACGTAGCTCAGCAGCCCGGGCAGCAGGGCGCAGAGCAGGTTATAGGAGGCACTCGGGCCGAAGACGATCGTGACCGGGGCCATCACCACGCCAGCCAGCGGCATCAGCGTGTGCAGTCCGAGCAGGGTCCCGACCGGGGCCGCCAGATAACCGGTGGACCAGGGATTGCTGAGATGCTGCAGGCACCGCGTCAGCCACCAGAAACCCCAGACGTAGGAGCCCGCGTCTCTGGTGTACGGCAGCCGCCCGGCCAGGTACGTGATCCTCGGCCAGGTCACGGCCAAGCCGAGGCCGAGGTACCCGGCCAGCACGGCGAGGTGAACGAGCACCGGATGGCGGGCTCTGGCCGGCCATGGCGGCCCGGTCGCGGCGGGCGGCCCGGCCACGGCGGCCTGGCCGGCTTCGCCGGTCACGCCGGCTTCGCCGGACTCGCCGGTCTCGTCAAGGGGGTCAGGCGACGCCGGATCGACCTCGCTCTGGCCCTGGCCAGCTCCCGTCATCGGGTGGGTTTCGCCATCGCGGTGACTCCAGAACGTGCCGACTTATCATGATCAATATAGGCAGCCGCGCCCTCCTCGCAGCCGCGCGACGGGCAAGACGTTACCCCGGACCGGAGAATCCGAACTCCCCCTCCTGATCCTGGCCGGTCAGCCCGTTGCCGCGATAGCGATGTTCCTGACCACCTGGTTGTCTGTGGAGGTGCCGGTGCCCGCGGTGAACGCGAGAAGTGCGGTGGCCGGCAAGCCAGGCTCCGGCTGCTGCATCAGCTGCTGGCCGTCCAGCCAGACGATCAGGACATCGCCGGACGTCACCTGGATCCGCATGGTGTGCGTGCCGCTGCGCAGCGGCGCGATGTTGCGCACCCAGGTCTGGAAGGTCAGCAGAGTGCCGTTGCTCCCCGAGGAGATGCCGGCGAAGTTCCCCGACGGATAACCCGAGTAGTACTTGCTGATCAGCGTGGCCGCCGTGCCCGCCAGCCCGCCGAAGCCGAGTTGCGGCCCTGGGGCGCCCACGGCGGTCGCGCTCTCCCTGGCCGGATCGAGCAGCGCGAACGTCATGCCGTACCCGCCGGTCTTGCCGCCGCCCGACAGCTGCAGGTTGAACTGGACCTGCAGGCCGGCGGTCTGCACCGGCACCGGGTACACCACCGATCCCGCCTCGTTCTGCACCGGCCTGGTCAGGTAGGTGTCCGAGCCCGTCATCCCGGCCGGCCCGTTGTACGACCAGCCGCCGCCCGGGGCCGGGACCGGATTGCCGCCGGCCGTGATGGCGGCCTGGGTGACCTGATGTCCGTCGGTCAGGCTGCCGCTGCCCGCCGTGAACGCGACGAGCACCGAAGGCGGGATCGTCCCGGCGGGCAGCGTCGGCGACAGCACCTGCACGCCGTCCACGGTGACGGTCACCATCTGGCCGGACACGGTGACGCCGATGGAATGAGTTCCTGACCGCAGTGCCGGGATATTCGTCGACGTTGCGGCGAAGACCGGGACCTTGTTCGAGACTCCGGTCGCGATGCCGATGAAGTTCGACGACGGCTCTCCCGAGCTCTTGGTCGTCACCAGCGCGATCGCGATCCCCGGCAGCCCGCCGTATCCGAGCTGGCTGCCGTTGCCGCCGAGCGCCGTGTTCCTGGCCTGGCTGGCGTCCAGCAGGCTCATCGTCATGCCGTTGCCACCGGTGCCCCCGCCGATCTGGGCGGTGAAGGTGGCGTGCAGGCCGTCGCTGGGCTCAGGCACCGAGTAGACGGCCGACCCGGCCTTGTAGGTCGACGTTGCCGGGGTCAGGGCCAGCGATGTTCCGGACATCGCGGCCGAGCCGTTCAGCGTCCAGCCGCCGCCGGGCGGCGGCACCGCGATTCCGGACGCCGGGGCGGATCCCGAGCCGGTCACCTGGATCGCGACGCTGTGCGTGCCGAGGATGTCGGTCCAGGTCAGCTTGTAGGCATCGGTGACCGGCCCGATGCTGGCCGGGGTGAAGGTGATGGGGATCTTCAGGTCGTAACCCGGGTTCAGCGGCAGGCCCTTGGCCACCGGCGCCGGGTTGCCAAACGGGACGGCCGGGGCCGTGACCCCCGAGACCGTGGCCGGCAGGTTGCCTGCGTTAGTCAGGTCGATGGTCTGGGTGACCTGCGTGCCGAGCGGTACCGAGCCGAAGTCGATCGAGGCCGGAGCCGGGCTGAGCTGGCTGAGGTCGGCGATGCCGGTACCGGACAGGCCGACCGACAGGCTCGTCCCGTCGCCCGCGTCGATCACGAGCTGCGCGCTGTCATCCTGGACGGCAGTCGGCTGGTAGGTGACGGTGGCCGTGACCGACGCTCCCGGCGCGATCGTCCCGCTTGGCAGGCCGGTCACCGAGAAAGGCGCCCCGGGAGCGGTCACCGAACTGACGGTCTCGCTCGTCGTCCCGCCGTTGGTAATCACCAAGGACGCCGAGGTAGACGTCCCGTCGGGCACCTCGCCGAAGGACAGCGAGCCCGGCTTGGCGTAGAACCCGGGCTGGACGCCGGTACCGGACAGGCTGACGCTGACGGCGGGGAAGTTCGCCGAGTCGGTCGAGAACGACAGCGCCCCGGTGACGCCGCCGGGTCCGGACGGGCTGAACGTCACGGGGACGGTGAGCTGGTCACCTGGGCTGAGCGTGACCGGCAGGCTGACCGCGTGACCCGAGCCGTCGGTAACCGGCCCGGCCGCGAACGAGCCAGGCCCCGACGCGGCTGACGCGCTGACCCCCGAGACGGTGACCGTTGTGGTCGCGGTCACCGTGACCGGCTGCGGGCTCGATGTGCTGCCCGCCGCGACCTGGCCGAAGCTGGCCGGAGCGGCGCCGTCGAGGGGAGCGGCGTCAGGGGCGCCGAAGCCAAGCACGTGCCCGTCCCCGGTGCCGACGTAGACCCGCCCGCTGTCCGTGGCCGGGATCGAGAACTTGCTCGCGGTGCCTATCGGTGCGGACCAGAGTTCCGGCAGCGCGCACTGCGCGGTGGTGCTGCAACTGGCGGCGGGCACGGCCCGGTAGGCCTCGAGCGTCCCGCCTGAGCCGGATCCGCCGCTCGAGTAGACCTCCCACACCACGGCCGAGGAGGGATCGGTGCCGTTCGAGGTGACGACGGGCGAGCCGGATCCGAATCCGAAGGTGCCGCTGCTGTTCGCGACATCGCCGAGAACTGGAGTTCCGGCGCTGTTCAGGCCGAATCTGAGCGCTCGCAGCACGTCGCCGCTGCCGGAGTAGTACAGGTAGTCACTGGCGGATCCGGCGTTGGCCGCGGTCACCGTGGGGGTGTCGCCGAACGCGGCGGGGTGGCCCCACTGGCCGCCATACGGGCCGGCCTGGCTGACCACGAGATCGGTGCCCCCTGCACCCTGCTCCCGGCCGCCGAGGCTGTCCCGGTTCACTAGGAACACCCGGCCGTCCTTGCCTGCCTGAACGAGCAGGTGCGGCAGGGCCGCCGAACCGAACGGCAGGCCGACCGGGCCGCCCGATCCGAGGTCGCGGTCGTTGGCGTCCAGCGTCGGGGCGTTGGCCGGGCTGAAGAAATCCTGGGCGCTGAGCGTCCCGCCCGAGCCGACTGCGAGCCGGATGACCGAGTCGGCCAGCTCGGGCGGCGGCGAGGAGCCTGGTCCCTGGGCCGGTGATACGCCGTTACCCGAGGTCAGGAAGATGCGTCCGGCGCCGTCGGACATCAGGCCGCCGCCGCTCTGCCAGATGCCGGCCATGCTGTCGGTCACGCCCGACTCATCGGTCCACATGGTCTGCGCGGCAGTGGCCGTGTTCACGCCGACCACGTAGCCGGTGAACGGGGTGTAGTCGCAGTGCGACGCGAACGCCGCGTACACCGAGCCGCCCATGAGGAGCAGGGCGGGCCGCTGCCACTCGGCATAGGCGTTGAACGGCCTGGTCGGGTTGTTGACCGGGGAGCCCTGGATGTGCACGGGCCAGCCCGGCCGCTCGGCTCCGGTCTGGGCGTCGATCGCGTGCATGTAGAACTCGGGGTGGTAAGCGTCGCTGCCGGGCGGCACGACCTCGGCGACCAGGTACACGGTGCCGGTCGACGGGTCGTACACCGGAGTGCTCATCACGCCGGTATCGGGGCTGACATCTGAGCACTTGGCGGTCGCGGTCGGCCACGGCGCGCCGAGTGACAGCGACCACTTCACCGCACCGCTGGTCGCGTCGATGCCGTAGACATCGTCCTGCTGGGTCGCGACGACGACGGTCGGCCCGGCGACCACCGGCTGGGCGTAGACCTGGCCATTGACCGGCGTGGAGAACAGCTGGCCGAAGCTGCCGCTGGTCAGCGTGGCCGGGCTGAGTCCGGGCTCGCTGGCATCCCAGCCGTCGCGCAGCGTGTTCGCCGAGGCGGTGACCTCATCGGCCGGCGCGGCAGCGGCGGTCGCGGCGGCCCGGGCGGCCGAGGACGCGGCAGCCGGCCCGGCGGCCAGGGCGCCGACGTCCAGGGCGCCGATGACCATCGCGATCGCGAGCAAGGCGGTAACCCGCCGCCCGGGGCCACGAGCTGCCCGGTCGCGGCCCGGAAAGCCGACGTGCCTCACTAAATCCCCCCATGCGCATCGCCGCAGCGCGAAATGTAATAATCCGCCAACTTGGTAGGTAATCTTTCCTACTCATCATCTGGGATTATGCCGAATCATGATGGCACAGCGACCGGCCAGACAGCATCCCATCTTGATATAGGCTGCCAAGTTGTAATCCTGCCGCTACCTGCAGGTCTGGCGATATTCAAGGCCAATGGTGTAACACGGACGGCATAGTCGGCGCTGGCTAGTTAAGTTCCTGTAAATCCTCCGCAAGATGGCATCAGGACTCCCGAAACAACCTAGCCTGAATGTCGCATCCGCGGACAGAACGCTCCGCGATCGAAATCGCTCGTGACCGGGGCCACACCCGGAGTCGTCAGGGGGAATGTCGGATTTGGCTGGCAAGCACGCGCACGCCCAGGGGCCGTCGCCTCGGCGCGAGGACCAGGCGGCCGGGCTGAGCAAGCTGCTCGAGCTTGCCCGGCCCGATCCCTCGCCTGCGCGCCGGGGCGGGCATGCCCTGGACCGGCCGTCGCCGCGGTTCCCTGGCGGTGCCCGCTTCCGCCGCCACGATCACCACGGAGGGCCGCCGGAGGTCGTTCCCGGCGCCCTCCGCGGGGGTTACGACATCCCCGAGATCACCTTCCGGCGCAACGAAGCGCGCGGCCTCACCCTGACCGCGATGCTGGTCGCCGGCTGGGTGTCCTGGCATCTGGGGTGGCAGTCCCTGATCCTGGCCGCCTGCGTGGCCCCGGCCGCCGCGTTCCGGGCCGCGGGCTACCTGCTGTCCTGGCTGGACAAGCCGGTCACCGTGAAGTCTCGGGCCCAGGCCAAGCTGGACCGGCTGCAGGTCACGATCGCGGTGCCGGTCTACAACGAGGATGCCGGCCTGCTCGACCGGTGCCTGTACGCGATGCTGAACCAGTCACGGCCGGCCCAGCTGATCTGGGTCGTCGACGACGGCTCCAAAACCGACTACTCCCAGTTGCGGCGGTACTGGTCGGGCCCGTGGCCCAACGGAACCGAGGTCCGCTGGTCGCGCCAGCCCAATCAGGGCAAGCGCCGCGCCCATGCGCTGGTGTTCGAATCCGTCCCCGAGGCCGACATCTTCATCACCGTGGACTCGGACACCACGCTGGACCGGCGGGCGATCGAGGAGGGGCTCAAGCCGTTCCAGGACGCTCGGGTCCAGTCGGTGGCCGGCATCGAACTGGGGTTCAACGCCTACACGAATTTCCTGACCCGGCTGCAGTGCTCGCTGCAGCTGTTCGCTCAGGCCGTGATCGGGGCGGCCTGGTCGGTGGCCGGCGACATGTACACCAACCGGGGCCCGTTCGCCCTGTACCGGGCCGCGATGGTCAGGGAGTTCCTGCCGGTCTACCGGGACGAGGAGTTCTTCGGCCGGCGGGTGATCCTCGGCGACGATTCGCTGCTCGCCCTGTGCGCGAGCGCCAAAGGCCGCTCGGTCCAGCAGCTTTCCGCCTTCGGTCTCACCATGTGGCCGGAGAACCTGGGCCATCACCTGCGGCAGCGGCTGCGCTGGGCCCGCGGCCGGGCAGTGCGGAACTTCTGGCGAGTCAAGTACCGGCCGCTGCGGTCCTACTGCTGGTGGTTCACGGTCAGCGGGATCCACGGCTTCCTGGTCTCCACCGCCGTCATCGCCCTGCTGGCCTGGTACTGGCCCTCTAGCGAGCCCATCGTGGCCAGGGCGGTCGCGGTGGTGCTGATCTTGTCGGTGCCGAACGCGCTGCGCACGCTCTGCTTCCGGCGCAGCGACGAGACCTGGTCCGACCGTGCCTTGCTGATCCTGATCCGGCCGCTGGCGGCGATCTGGTCGGGCGTCGTGCTGGCCAGGGTGATCAGGGTCTGGGGGACCTGCACCCTGCTCAAGCAGGGCTGGACGACCAGGCAGAAGGGCGCGGAACTGATCCTCGAGCCGCAGCCGGGCGCCGTGCTGGCCCGCAGGCCCGCGCCGTCCGAGGAAGCTGCGTGAGCCGGGTTGTGAACCCGGCGTGAGCGAGGAGAACGCGCTCGCCAAGCGGTTCAACGACGCCTGGCCGCTGTGGGCCGTCCTGATCTCCCAGGCCGTGCTGACGGTGCCCTGGCTCTGGCGCACCGCGCCGTTCACCGACGAGGCCCTGTACCTGGAGGCCGGGCACGCCGAGTGGGCGCACTGGCTGCATCACGTGCACGGTCAGGACTACGCCAGCTGGTTCTCGGGTGCGCCCACGCTCTATCCGCCACTCGCCGCGGCCGCGGACTCGGCCGGCGGCCTGCCCGCGGCCCGCGCGGTGTCCCTGGTCCTGATGTTCGCGACCACCGCCCTGATCTACCTGATGGGAGGCCGGCTGTTCAACCGGCTGATCGGCGGGCTGGCCGGCGCTCTGTTCGCGGTCGGCGGCCTCGGGGTGCATTACGGAGCGTTCGCGACGTTCGGGCCGTTCGCGCTGTTCTTCCTGACCCTGGCCGCCTGGGCCGCGATCCGGGTACGCGACGGCGGCTTCGGCTGGCTCCCGCTCTGCGCCCTGGCGCTGGTAACGGCCAACGCGGCCAAGTACGCCACCCTGCCCTGGGATCCCGTGGTCGTGCTCCTGCTCGTGCTGCACGGCTGGGACTCCGGCCGGTGGGAGGCGATCGGCCGCGCCTGCTCGGTCACCGCGACGGTCCTGATCATCGAGGGCGGATTGCTCGTACTCGGGGGCGCCGACTACGCCCGCGGCCTCGTCGCGACCACACTATTCCGGTCGATCCACTGGGGCGCGCCGAGTTCGGCGGCCAGCGTGCTCGCGCGCGCCTTCCTGCTGACCGGCGTGCTGGTCCTGGCGACCGCACTCGGGGTCGTCCTGAGCGTGCTGAAACACCGGCCGAAGGCGCTCACGCTGTTCCTGTGCGTGCTGCTGCTGGCCGCCGTCCTGGCCCCGATCGAGCAGGCGCGCATCCACCAGCTGCCCTCGCTGGACAAGAACATCGGCTTCGGCCTGCCGTTCGCTGCCCTCGGCGCGGGCTACGCCCTGGGCGAGGGCCGGTCCTGGCTGGGCCGCCGCCTGGCCGGGGGGCGCCTGATCGCCGCGGGCGCGTCGATCGTGGTGCTGGTGGCCGTGCTGGTGTCCGGCCGCCTGGAAGGCGTCCAGTTCCGCGGGCCAGGGATCGTGGTCGCGGGGCAGATCGTCACGGCGATCAGGCACAGCTACCGGCCTGGCACCTACGTCATTTCGGACGGCGGTGCCCGGATGGAGCAGTACTACCTGCCCAGGATCCCGCAGCAGAACTGGATCGGCATGTTCGCGACCGGCGAGGGCGCGCGGGACCGGATCGCCAACCAGATCAGCTGCGGCGAGGTGTCGGTGATCGTGCTGCGCAAGAGCGCAGGCAGCTACGACCATCCGTACGACAAGTCGATTGCCAGGTTGCTGAACGGCTCGGGCCGGGCCACGCTCGCCGCCGTGGCCACCCAGGGCTCGTACAGCACCGAGGTGTACCGGATGGCCAGCCCCGGTGGCCGGTCGGGGGGCTGCGGATGAGGCGTTCCTGGCTGGCAACCCTGGTCATGCCGGTCGTGGCCGCGGCGGTGACAGCCGGCGTCCTGGCCGGAACGCACCACACCACGGTCCCGTCGCTGAGCCCGTCGGCACCGCAGCCGGGCCGGTCGGCGGCCGGCCCGCCGTCCGTGCCCTGCCTGCACGGCCCGTTGCCGAAGCCGTTCACCGGGATCGCGATCAACCCGCAGATCACCGCGCACGTTCAGGCGTTCAGGCGCGCGACGGCGGCGCCGATCAACCTGGTGGAGTTCTACAACCCGTTCGGCCAGCCGTTCCAGCGCTGGGAGGCGGCCCAGGCCGTGCAGACCGGGGCGCTGCCGCTGATCCAGCTCAACCCCCGGCACACGCCGCTGGCCAAGATCGCCAGCGGTGGCTACGACCCGTATCTACGGCTGTACGCGGACGCCGTGAAGGCGTTCCGGTGCCAGGTCGTGCTGTCGTTCGGGCACGAGATGAACGGCTGGTGGTATCCCTGGGGCCTGCCCGAGACCACCCCGGCCACCTTCATCGCGGCCTGGCGGCACATCCACGACGTCTTCGCGGCCCGGCACGTCACCAACGTCACCTGGTCGTGGGACCCATCGCACCTGTATCAGCACTTCCGTACCAAGTCCGCCTCGCCGGCCAGCGAGTGGTACCCCGGTAACAAGTACGTCGACTGGGTCGGCGTCGACGGTTACCTGGGTCCCGGCCAGACCTTCCGCGAGATCTTCGCGTACCAGCTGCACAACATCAGGAGCGTGACCCGCAAGCCGGTCTACCTGGCCGAGACCGGCGTGGCCGGCGGCCCTGGCCAGGCCGGGCAGATCGCCCAGCTGTTCGCCTCGCTGCGCGGGTACCGCCTGACCGGGCTCGTCTGGTTCGACCTGAACCGCAAGCAGCCGTGGCGCCTGGAAGGCCGCCCGGCCGGCATCGCCGCGTTCCGCAAGGCAGTAGCGCAGCTCCGGCACTAGCGAAATTCCCAGGCAATTCTGGAACTCCAGTAGCGGGCAACTCTGGCCGGGAACGGCCGGGGCTAGCGGATCGACGGGTAAGTTGCCTGGCATGAGCGCGTTCACCGAGAAAGAGATCGAGTACCTGGCCGGGCAGCGGCTCGGCCGGGTCGCCACGGTCGGACCTGACGGTCAGCCGCACGTCGTGCCGACGTCGTTCAGGTACAACCCGGAGCACGATGCGATCGACGTTGGCGGCCTGCGCATGAGCACGACCAAGAAGCTACGCGACGTCCAGCGCACCGGCCGGGCGAGCATTGTCGTCGACGATGTGCTCCCGCCATGGCAGCCCCGCATGCTCGAGATCCGCGGTACCGCCTCGGTAGTGGACTCCGGCGGCAAGGCCATCAACGAGCGGTTCGAGGACACCATCGTCCGGATCCAGCCCGCCCGTATCATCGCTTTCGGTATTGACTCCAGCGAATCGGGAATGCAGGCGCGATCGGTCGGCCCGGCCTAGCCGCGGCGTAGTTCCGGCCCGGTCGCGGTCCGGCTGGTCTCGGCAGTTCGCGGGAGGCGCCGGCGGGTCCGGCAGCGGACGGCGGGAGCATAGATGGCTTTGTGGCTGGTCATCGTCGCCAGCGTGCTCCTGGTGGCCGTCGTCTCGCTGTCGCTTTACGGCGCGTCGGTGCTGCCGAGGAGCGCCGACCTGCCGATGCACTACGGCCTCGGCGGGTACACGAGCTGGCGTCCGCGGACGGTCGTGCTCTGGACCTGGCCGGCGATCAGCGCGGTCCTCTACGTAATCCTGGTCGCGACGGTCCGCGGTCAAGATGACGGCGGCGGCAGCTCGGTGCCGCTTGGCCTGGCCGTGGCCATGGCGGTGCTCCTGGTCAACCAGGCCGGTGCACTCCGGGCCGCGATCCGCCTCAGCGGCCGCCGCCCCGGTCGCCCGTCCCGCTGACCGCCGCCCGCGCTCTCCGTGATCATGTCGAACGGCCGCCCCGCCGCGTCAGGCGCGGCCCTTGGGCTCCTCCCAGGGTTCGCCCGTCCGGACCTTCGAAGCGGTACTCCTTCTCGACCCGCACGACGATCGGCAGAGCGGGCTATCCTCGATGCGCGCCTGCTGTGCGTTTCTGGCCAAGGGAGGCATCCGTGCGGATGCGGGCCGCCGTGCTGGGCGGGGTGAACGAGGAGTTCCGGCTGGCCGAGGTCGAGCTGGCCGCCCCGCGGGACGGTGAGGTGCTGGTCAGGATCGCGGCCAGCGGCCTGTGCGGCAGCGACCTCAACGCGATCTCCGGTAAGCGCACCCTGGTGCCGTTCCCGGCCGTGCTCGGGCACGAGGCCTCGGGCGAGGTGGTCGCCTGCGGGCCCGGCGTCAGCCGGCTGCACGAGGGCGACCACGTGGTGCTGTCCATCCTGCCCTGGTGCGGCCGGTGCACCCAGTGCGCGCACGGCAGGCGGAACTTCTGCGCGGTGGCCGGGGCCGCGATGGCCGCGGGCGCGCTGCTGGACGGGACCGGCCGGCTGAGCCTGCCCGGCGGTGACACCCTGCATCACTTCCTCACCGTGTCGTCGTTCGCGCCGTACGCGGTGGTGCCGGAGTCTGGCGCGGTCGCGCTCCCGCCCGGCCTGCCGCTCGTGCCCGCGGCCCTGCTCAGCTGCGCGGTGCTGACCGGGTACGGCGCCGTGCACCACACCGCGAAAGTCAGGGCGGGATCGCGGGTCGCCGTGTTCGGCTGCGGCGGCGTCGGGCTGAACATCGTCCAGGCGGCCCGGCTGGCCGGTGCCGCCCAGATCGTCGCGGTCGACGTCAGCGCGGACAAGCTGGCCCTGGCCTCGCGGCTCGGCGCGACGGCGACGGTGCACGCCGGGGAGGCCGATCCGGTCGCCGCGGTCCGCCGGGAACTAGACGGTGGCGCCGACTACGCGTTCGAGGCGCTCGGCCGCGAGCAGGTCATGAGCCAGGCCTGGGCCAGCCTGGACGTGCGCGGGCAGCTGGTCCTGGTCGGGCTGCTGCCCGGCGGAGCCCGGCTCTGCCTGGACGCCGGGCCGTTCCTCAGCGAGCAGTCGGTGACCGGGTGCTATCTGGGATCGGCCGACCCGGCGCGCGACATCCCGGTGCTGGCCGGCCACTACCTGCGGGGCGAGCTGGCCCTTGACGAGCTGATTACCCGCCAGATCGCGCTCGACCAGCTCGGCCAGGGCTTCGCCGACCTGCGGGCCGGCCGGGGAGCGCGCAGCGTGCTGGTCTTCGCCCCGTGAGCCGGGAAACCGCCCGCCCAGAGCCGGCCGCGGGGGAGTTCGGGCTGATCAAGAAGTTGGAGACGTTCAGTAATCGGTTCGTCTGCTTCGTGCGGCTGACCACCACCACCGGCCTGACCGGCTGGGGGCAGACCGCGCCCTATCACGCCGACATCACCGCGCAGGTCTTCCACCGGCAGGTCGCGGTCTGGGCGGCGGGGGCCGATCCGGCCGGGATCGGTGCCCTGATCGGGCGGATCGAGGGGCGCGAGCACAAGTTCCCCGGCAGCTACCGGTGCCGGGCGCTCGCCGGGCTGGACACCGCGCTGTGGGACCTGCACGGCAAGGCGGCCGGCCGGCCGGTCACCGAACTCATCGGCGGGAACCCGGGCCGGCTCCGGGCCTACGCCTCGTCCATGCGGCGGGACATCACCCCGGCCGACGAAGCCAGGCGGCTGTGCGGGCTGCGGGACGAGGTCGGGTTCACCGCGTTCAAGTGGCGGGTCGGGGCGGAGTGCGGCCGCGACGTGGACGAGTGGCCGGGCCGGACCGAGGACATCGTCCCGGCCGTCTCGCGTGCGCTCGGCGACGGCATGGCCAAGCTCGTGGACGCGAACAGCGGGTTCTCGCCCGGCCGGGCGATCGAGGTCGGGCGCCTGCTCGAGGCCGAGGGGGTCAGTCACTTCGAGGAGCCGTGCCCGTACTGGCGGCTGGCGGACACCAAGCAGGTCACCGAGGCGCTGGCTCTGGACGTGGCCGGGGGGGAACAGGACTGGGACCTCCCGACCTGGCAGCGCATGATCGGCCTGCGCGCGGTCGACATCGTGCAGCCCGACGTGATGTACATGGGCGGGCTCTGGCGCACGCTGCTGGTCGCGGAGATGGCAGCCAGGGCCGGGCTGCCGGTCACACCGCATGCCGCCAACCTGTCCATGGTCACGATCGCGACCATGCACCTGCTGGCCGCGCTGCCGAACGCGGGCAAGTACCTGGAGCTGTCGATCGAGGGACCGGACTACTACCCGTGGCAGCAGGGCCTCTTCCGCGGCGATCCCTTCGCGGTCAGTGACGGGCAGGTCCAGGTACCGGCCGGGCCTGGCTGGGGCGTCGAGGTCAGCCCGGCCTGGCTGTCCGGGGCCGACTACCAGGCGACCTCGCTCGACAGGTGAGACGAGGGGAGCGACCGGGGCGGGCCAACGGGGCATCCGGGGCGCTGGCGCGGGGTATAGGCGGCATGCCGGGCAGCGCACGGCCCGGACCGGCTTACCTGATAACGGGGGCGTTCTGGTGGCCAGGGGGACGGGGGCGCCTCGAGCCGAGCACCGCAAATACGGTCGGCTCGGACTGCAGCTTGCGCTCCTCCTCGTCTTCGTCGCGGTCGGGGCGATCGTGGTGGCCATCGTGGTGGCCTCGCGGACCGTGGTAGCCGACGCGCAGGAGCTGCTGCATCGCCAGGAGGCCAATGAGGCCGAGGCGATCGCGCAAGGAGCCGGGGTCACTTATCACCGGCTGCACTGGGCGCAGGCGCTCGAGCCGGTCTTCGTGATCGGTGACCGCTCGGGGACGGCGATCCTGGTCAAGGACGCCGCCGGACGTCCGGTGCGGGCATCGCCCGACTACGCGACATTTCCGTCCGGGCCCGTCCTGACCAGGCCAATCATCGTCAGCGGCCTGAAGGTCGGCTCGGTGACGCTGAAGTTCGACGACCATGGCATCGGCGCGCTGATCGGGCACTTCGAGGCTCAGCGCTGGCGCGCCCGGGCGGTCGCGTCCGCCTTCGGCGCGCTGTTCGCCCTGATCGTTGCCCTTCTCGTGGCTCCACTCCTGGTCCGGCCGGTCGACCGGCTGCTGACGACGGCGCGGGCCCGCGGAGCCGGGCGGCCGCAGTCGAGAGTCGGGCCGGTCAAGGGCCTCCGCAACCTGCGTGAGCTGGCTGCGACCTTCGATCAGATGGCCGACACGCTCGACCAGCAGGATCAGCTCCGGCGTGACCTGGTCGCGAACGTGGCCCACGAACTCCGCACCCCGATCGCGGTGCTCCAGGCCAGCACCGAGGCCATGGTGGACGGGCTGACCCCGCTGACGATCGAGAACGTCAGGTCGCTGCATGAAGAGGCCGTGCGGCTCGGGCAGATGACCGACGACTTGGAGCGGCTCGCGTCGGCTGAGGCCGCCGCCCTGGAACTCACGCTGATCCCGTGTGACCTGGCCGAAGTGGCCGAAGACGCCGCGACCAGTCTGGCCGGCATATTCGAGGCCGCGGGCGTGCGCCTGGTCAGGCGGACCGAATCTGCCTGGGCGCCGTGTGACCCGGCCCGGCTGCGCGAGGTGATCACCAACCTGCTGACCAACGCGGCCAAGTTCACCCCGGCCGGCGGCGAGGTTACCCTGGCCACGCGGGCCGGAACCGATGCGGCGGTGCTGACGGTAACCGACACCGGAATCGGCGTCTCGGCCGACGAACTGCCGCGGCTTCGCGAGCGGTTCTACCGGGGCCGGGAGTCGGCCGAGGTCAGCGGCAGCGGCATCGGGCTGGCGATCGTCGACGAACTGGTCAGGGCCCATCAGGCGAGCATGGACATCGAGAGCAGGCCGAGCACGGGCACGCGAGTAACGATCCGGCTGCCGCTGCTGCCGGAACCGCCGGGGTCGACGGGGCCGCCCGGGCCGTCCAGGTCGCCCAGGTCTCCCGGTTAATCGATTGCGGCCGGCGGCACCGGTCCGTACGGTCCCGAACGTGGGACGTGTCTACTGGCCGCTGTTCGACCTGCGGCTGCTCGCCGGCGACCTGACCCTTCGCCCGATGACCGAGGCCGATCTCGCCCCGCTGGCCGATCTGCTGCCCGACGACGTCGAGCAGGACCCGGACTTTCCGCGCATCCCCGGCGGCGACGCCCGGCTGCGCCGGGGGACGCTGCTGCACCAGTTCTACTGGAAGTCCTGGGGGACCTGGCAGCCGCAGGAGTGGCGGCTGGCCTTCGTGGTGTCGGCCGGCGGCGGGTTGATCGGCGTGCAAGATCTCGAGGCCAGCGACTTCCGCACCGTCCGGACCGTGGAGACCTCGTCCTGGCTGGTGCCCGCGGCGCGCGGGCAGGGGCTCGGCACGCGGATGCGGGCGGCCGTGCTGGCCCTGGCATTCGGCCCGCTGGAAGCACAGGCCGCCCACAGTTCGGCCTGGCACGACAACCTGGCCTCGCTCCGGGTGTCGCAAGCGCTCGGATACCGCCAGAACGGCGAGTCCCTGCATCCCAGGGACGGCGGCGCCGATGTGATGGTGCACCTGCGATTGCGCCGCGACGAATGGCTGGCCGGTCAGGCCGGTCGGGCCGGAGCCGGGGTGACGATCGCTGGCTTCGATCCCTGCAGGCCATTCTTCGGCCTGCCCGGCGCCGGCAGTCCTGAGCAACATACCGCGCTGAGCTAACAGCCGAGCGCCACGGCGATCCGCTTGATCATCTCGGCCAGCAGCGGCTGGGGTGCGGCGAAGTTGAACCGGAACGACCCGGCGCCGCCCTCGCCGAAGGCCGGGCCGTCCACCACGGTGACGTGCGCCCGTTCGGCGATCAGCTCGCCCGGCGAGCCGTCCAGGGTCAGGGCGGTGCAGTCGAGCCAGGCGAGGTAGGTGCCCTGCGGCGGCCGGTACCGGACGCCGGGCAGGTGCGTGGCGACCAGGTCAGCCAGGAGGTTCCGGCTGTCGTCCAGGTAGGTCATGACCTCGGCCAGCCACGGGCCGCCTTCGCGGAACGCCGCGATGTTGGCGACCACGCCAGGGTTGCTGGCGCCGTGGGTGGCGAAGACGCCGAGTTCCTGCCACTTCTGCTCGTCCGCGTCGCTGGTCAGGATCACCTGGGCGCACTTCAGCCCGGGCAGGTTCCAGGCCTTGGAGGCCGAGGTCGCGGTGAGCGTGTGCGCGGCCGCGGAATCCGAAGTCGAGGCGTAAGGGACGTGCCGCCGGCCCGGATAGACCAGTGGCGCGTGCACCTCGTCGGCGAAGACCCGGCCGCCGTGCCGGTCGACGACCTCGGTCAGCTTCGTCATCTCGGCCACGCTGAACACCCGGCCGAGCGGGTTGTACGGGTTGCAGAAGATGACCATGTGGCCGCCGGCCGCGAACGCAGCGTCGAGCCGGTCGAGATCGAGCGCGTACTCGCCGCCCGAGGTCGTCATCGGGACCTGGATGATGTCGCGGCCGAGATGGCCGGGCACGATCAGGAACGGCATGTAGGCGGGCGTCGGCAAGATGACCGGGGAGCCCGGGCGCGAGTAGTGCGTGATCGCGATCTCCAGCGCCTTGATCACGTCAGGGACCGGATGGATCCTGGCCGGGTCCACGGCCCAGCCGAACCGCCGCTTCTCGTACTCCGCGCAGGCCAGCCCGAGCTCATCGGCCAGGTGCGGAGGCAGGTAGCCGAACGACGCATCGTGGTTCAGCCGGGTGAGAGCGGCGAGGATGGGCGCGGCCGCGCCGAAGTCCATCTCGGCGACCGCGGCTCCGAACCCGCCGGGCCCCGGCGCGGTCCATTTGAAGCTGCCCCTGGCCCGCAGCATCTCGGCCGTCGTGGCGTCGATCGCTGCCCTGAAGCTGTCAGGCACGCCGCATCCTCCTCGGCTCGGCTTGGTGTCCGCCCGCCCGGCTCCGCCCTCGCCCCGGCTGGCCCCGCCGGGCATGATCCGCCCGGCCCCGGCCAGCCCCGCCCGGCCTGCGGGACCTTGACGCGGTTCGAACGGCGCTCCTAGCGTAAGTTCCTGCCGCCGTGGCGGCCGTACAGGGCCTGACCGACCGAGCACGCCGCCCGGCGCCCGGCCCGGCTGGGGCGAGGTGATCGCGTGCCCGAGGTGCTGACCGCGCCGCGCGTGCTGGCCGGCGACGCACTGGCCAACGGCGACGCACCGGCCGGCCGAGCGGTGCTGGCCGACGGCGCGGTCGTGATCGACGGGGCCATGGTGCGCTGGACCGGCCCCGCGGCCGGCCTGCCGCCGGAGTTCGCGGCCGCGCCGCGCACGGACTACCCGGGCGGCACGATCCTGCCCGGCCTCATCGACGCCCACGTGCACCTGGGCTTCGACGGTGGCCCCCGGCCGGTCGACCGGCTCAGGACCGACTCCGACGAGCAGCAGCTCGTGCGCATGCTGCACAGCGCCAGGGAACTCCTCGGCGTCGGTGTCACCACGGCCAGGGATCTCGGCTCCCGCGCATACCTCGGCCTGGCCGTCCGCGACGCGATCGCCGACGGCATGGCCAGAGGCCCGCGGATGCTGATCGCGGCCAGTCCGGTCACGGTGACCGGCGGGCATTGCTGGTTCCTCGGAGGTGAGGCGGACAGCGACGACGACCTGCGCCGCCTGGTCCGCACCCATCACAAGCGCGGGGCCGACCTGATCAAGGTGATGTCGACCGGCGGATTCATGACGACCGGCTCAGCGCCCTGGTACGCCCAGTTCAGCGCCGGGCAGCTGGCCATCGTGGTGGAGGAGGCCCGCCGGGTGGGCAAGCCGGTCGCGGCGCACGCCCACGGCATCGAGGGCATCAGGCGCGCGGTCGAAGCGGGCGTGTCCACGATCGAGCACTGCTCGTTCGTGACCGAGACGAACGAGCGGGTGTTCAGCGAGCCGCTGGCCGAGGCGATCGCCGCGAAGGGGATCGTGGTGTGCCCAACCGTCAACGTGAACGCGCCCTACGTCGCCCAGCTCACCGGCATCGCGATCGGCCAGCACCTGCCGGCCATGCGCGACCTCGGAGTGCGGATCATCGCCGGCACCGACTCCGGCATCGACAACACGCCGCACCACCAGTACCTCGGCGGCCTGCAGTACCTCGTGTCGCTCGGGTTCAGCGCGGCCGAGGTGATCGCCATGGCGACCACTCAGGCCGCGGCCGCGCTCGGTCTCGGCGACGTCACCGGCGCGCTGGCCGCCGGGCTCGAGGCCGACCTGCTGGTGGTGGACGGCGATCCGCTGGCCGACATCGCGGACCTCGGCCGCCTGCGCCGGGTGGTCGCTCGCGGCCGTGACTACGTGCCCGACAGCGGCCGGTTCGACGTGAGCGCGCCTGGCACGCCGTTCGCCCGGGAGGGCGCGAGCATCGACCTCACGCTGCTGACCGCGGCGACCAGGCTGCGCCGGCCGGGCTAGCGGCGCCGGGCGAGCGGCACCGGCTAACCGGGCCGGCACCCGCCGAAGATCACGTACTCAAGCCGCTGGTAGTACACGGCGACGCCGGCGAACCCGGCCGCGCGCAGGTAATCGAGCTGCGGCCGGAGCGGCGCGATGTACCGGACGTGGTTGTCCCAGCGCGCCTGTTCTTCCGGCGTGCGGCTGGCCCGCTTGCGGGCGGCTTCCGGGTCGCCGCGATCGGCGGCCCGCTGCCAGGCCGCGGTCACGACCGGGTCGGCCGCGGCGACCGGGTCGTAATTCAGGTACCAGCCGCCCGGTACGAGCCGGGCCAGGATCTCGGCGAACAGCCCGGCCTTGCGCTGGTCGGGCAGGTGGTGGACGCACAGCGAGGTCAGCACGGCGTCCAGCGTGGCTGGCATCGCGGCCGGCCAGCTGTCCTCTTTGTTCAGATCGAACTCCAGGTACCGGTACCGTCCGCGGAACGGCTCCATCTGCTCGTGGCCGGCCCCCATCATCGTCGCCGAGAAGTCGGCCAGGACCGCGGTGCTGGCCGGGTACTCGCGCAGCACCGCCCGGGCGCAGTTGCCGGTGCCCGCGCCCAGGTCGGCGAAGGTGAACGCGTCCTGCGGCCCGAACGGGAGCAGCCCCGCCATCAGGGCCCACGGTGCGGCGTGGTTGCGCTCCCGCGCGGCCGCCTCGGCGGCCCAGGTGGCGGCCATCTGGCCGGACTGCCAGATGGCCGCGTTCTGATCCGGATGCTGGCTCATTGTGGTCTCAGTATGCCGTCAGGCCGCGGCGGCGCGCAGCCGGGCGAACTCGGCGGCCAGGGCGGCTCGTCCGGGCGGAGCTGGAGCGGGGTGAACCCCGATTGGTGCAGGGCTGGCCAGAACCGGTTGCCCGGGCGGGCGAAGTGGTAGCCGGTCGCGGCCGAGTACAGGCTCGGGTTGATGCCGCAGAACAGCACCCGCAGGCCAGTGCGCCCGGTGGACAGGCCGGTGTAACGGTCCCGGTCCGGGTGTCGCTGTACGTCCTGTTGCATCTGGCCGAACGGCCCGCCTGGCCGGGCGGCCGGAAACCGATCCCCTAGGGAAATGGAGCGCAGATGCGCACAACAGTCAAGGCCAGGTTCTGCGCGTTCGCCGCGGCGGCGGCGGTCGCGACGTCCGGCGCGGCGACGATGTCCGGGGTCGCTGACGCGGCCGTGTCGCACCCGGGCCTCCGGCGCCTCCCGACCGTGCTGTCGGTGCACGCCAGCAAGCCGGTCGCGCGCCAGCACCTGACCGTGGCCACGATTTCCGGTCGGCTCTCCTCGAGCCGGGTCCCGCTGCGCGGCCAGGTGATCTGGCTGGAACGGCGCGGACCGCACGGACACTGGAACCTGGTCCGCAAGCAGCAGTCTCACCTGCTGGGCCAGGTCACCTTCCGGGTGCACCAGCGGCAGACCAGCAGCTTCCGGCTGGCCTTCCGCGGCAGCCGGATGCTGAAGCCGTCGGTGAGCAAGACGGTCACGGTCAAGGCGGCCGCTAAGTAAGCGAAGCCACAGGCCGGCGGGCGGCCGGGAAATCCGCTTAGACTCGGATCTCGTGCTACCCGCCGGCGTGAGGCTTTTGCTGCCACGATGCTGAGTGATACCGGTGATCTGAATGCAGCCCTGGCCCTGGCAAAACAGGGCGACGAGGCGGGGTTCGGCCAGCTATGGCGGAGCCTTCATCCCAGGCTGCTCCGGTACCTGCACGTCGTGGGCTGCGAGGATCCCGACGATGTGGCAGGCGAGACATGGCTGCAGGTAGTCAGGGATCTGCACACGTTCAAGGGCGGCGAGGCGGACTTCCGCCGGTGGCTGTTCACCATTGGCAGGAACCGGGCTATCGACGCGGCCAGGTCACGGTCCAGACGTCCGGTTACCCCGGTGAGCACCGGGCTGGAGGTG
>DASWAH010000360.1:0-4524 GCA_036391235.1 Streptosporangiaceae bacterium | reverse complement strand
GACAAGTTAACTTGTCTATCACGAGGAGATGCGATGCCGCTGATTACGGCCAGGCAGGCCCCGGTATTCGAGTTCGACGGCGTGCAGTTCACCGGTTACGCGGCTCCGAGCCGCGGCAGCGAGGGGCTGTGCGCCTGGCGGATCACGGTGGCTCCCGGCCACGTGTCGGACCAGCCGCACACGCTCGACACCGACGAGGTCTTCCTGGTCACGTCGGGGACGATCACGCTCGACCCGGATGGCCCCGCGCTGCGGACCGGCGACTGCATGATCGTGCCGGCCGGCCAGCCGATCCAGCTGGCCAACCCGGGCGCCGAACCCGCCACCGCGCACGTACTGATCAGGTCCGGGTTCACCGCCGCCATGGCCGACGGGACGCCGGCCGGGACGCCGCCCTGGGCCCGCTAGCCGGCGGCGGCCAGCCGCCGGGCCAGCCGGGCGGCCGCTCCGGCCGGGTCGGCCGCCTCGGTGATCGCGCGGACGACGACAATCCGCCGGGCCCCGGCCTCCAGCACCTCGCCGAGCCTGCCCTCGTCGATGCCGCCGATCGCGAACCACGGCCTGGTCGCGGGCAGGCCGGCCGCGAACCAGATCAGCCCGAGCCCGGGAGCCGGCCGGCCCGGCTTGGTCGGCGTCGGCCACACCGGGCCTGCGCAGAAGTAGTCGATGTCCGGATCACTAGCCGCCGCGCTCGCCTGCTCCGGCGAGTGAGTCGACAGGCCGATCACGGGCTGAGGTCCCAGAATCTGGCGGGCGACGGCGGGCGCCAGATCATCCTGACCGACGTGCAGGACATCCGCCCCGATCGAGAACGCCAGGTCGGCGCGATCGTTGACGGAAAGCAGGGTCCCGTGCCGGTCGCAGGCGGCCCTGAACGTCTCGAGCAGCCGGAGTTCCTCGCCGGCTTCCAGGCCCTTCTGGCGCAACTGGACGATGTCGACCCCGCCGCCGAGCGCAGCGTCCAGGAATGTCGCCAGGTCGCCCTGGCGCTGGCGGCCGTCGGTGCACAAGTACAGGCGCGCCGCAGCCAGCCGGGAACGCAGCCGGGCCGCGCGGGCCGGGTCGGGAGTGCTCACGCCGCCCATCCTGCCATCGCGGCCGGCGCCGGCCGGACCTGCGGGTCAGCCGGTCAGAACGCGAGCGCTTGCGCCCGCCGGTTGACCTCGCTGCAGCGGTGCGCCGTGATCGCCTCGATCGGGCTGCCCGGCAGCGAGTCATCGGCGGTGAACAGCCAGCGCAGCGCCTCGGCGTCGCTGAACCCGCAGTCGACAAGCAAGGTCAGCGTGCCCTGCAGCCCGCGGACAACCTGATCGCCGTCCAGGAACGCGGCCGGAACACCGAACGTGCCATCAGGGCGCTGAACGCCCAGCAGCTTGCGGTCGCGCAGGTACTGCTTGACCCGGCTGACCGGCAGCGCGAGTCGTTCGGCGACCTCAGGAATCGTCAACCAGAGACCGACGGAGGCGTCGGTCGGGGGGTCGATCTGTGCCACGTCCAGATCCTTTCCCCTTCTGCTCCGTTACCCAAACCAGTCAGATTATGTTCACCGGGAGGTAAGGCCCGGCCGCTCAGGCCGCGCAGTCGCGCAGCGGGACCGAAGGATCGGCGACCAGGTCAGGGTTCACCTCGGTGCCCGCGTCGATCAGCCGGCGGCCCTGCTGCAGATCCCGCGGCAGGCTGACGGCCAGCACCGCGACCAGCCGCCCGGCGGCCAGCCAGCACGCGGCCCAGCGCGGTTCGGTGCCCGGCCCGCGCCAGACCAGCCGGTCGGCACCGCGGTGATCGCCCGCGTACTGGAGCATCCGGCCGAACTGCTCGGACCAGAAATACGGAACGGGATCGTATCGCTGATCCTCACCGGTGATGTTCGCGGCCAGCGTCACGGGCGCGCGCAGCGCGGTGTCCCAGTGCTCGGTGCGCATCCGCCGGCCGAACCGGCCCGACCAGAACGCGGCGCAGTCGCCGACGGCGTACACGCCGGGCTGGCTGGTCCGGAGCCGGTCGTCGACGGCGACGCCGTTGTCCAGCGTGACCGGCGAGGAGTCCAGCCAGCCGATCTCCGGCCTGACGCCCACGGCGGTCACGATCTCATCCGCGGCCAGCCATCCGCCGCCCGCCAGCACCAGGCCGCCGTCCTGCACGGACTCGACCGCCTGACCGGTCATCAGGCGGACGCCGGCCTGCTCGTACCAGGCAACCGTGCGCTCGCCGATCTCGGTCCCGACGGCGCCGGCCAGCGGGGCGGCCGCCGCCTCGACCACCGTGACCTGGCAGCCACGGCCGGCCGCGGCGGTCGCCAGCTCGGCCCCGATCCAGCCGGCCCCGACGATCACCAGCCGGGCGCCGGGCACCAGCCGCTCGCGCAGGGCCAGAGCGTCGTCCGCGGTGCGCAGGAACCGCTGCCGGCCCAGGCCTGGCAGCGCGACCGGCCGGGCACCGGTGGCGATCACCAGCCGGTCGAACGGGTACTCGCCGCGATCGGTGACCAGCACGCCGTCGGCCAGTTGCTCGGCCCGCTCCCCCAGCCGGACCTGAGCCCCCAGCGAGCCGAGGTCCGCGCTCAGCGTAGTGTCGTCGACCTCGCCGGCCATCAGCTGCTTGGACAGCGGCGGCCGGTCGTAGGGCGGCCGCCGCTCGGCCCCGATCAGCGTGAGGTCGCCGGCATAGCCGTGCCCGCGCAGTTCCTCGGCGGTACGCAGGCCTGCCAGGCCCGCCCCGGCGATCACGATGCGGGCAGGACCATCCGCCGCCGCGCCGCTCGAGGTCATCTCGCCCTCCACCCTCACCGCCCCTCCAGAGCCGGCCGGCCGCCGATCACATCCGGGGCATCGTACCGGGGCACTAAGCTGGGTACCGACGCGCGGGAGCCCGGTACCACCGGACTGAGAGGGCGACTGGAGAGCCGCCGACCGCAGAACCTGATCCGGGTCATGCCGGCGAAGGGAGCGCGATGACGACGACAAGCAACGGCAGCCGGATGGCCGCCGGGCGCACCGCCGATGTCCTGGTCATCGGCGGCGGAGTGATCGGGCTGGCGATCAGCTGGCGGGCCGCCCAGCGCGGGCTGCGGGTGATTCTCGCCGATTCCGACCCAGGACGCGGCGCCTCCTACGCCGCCGCCGGGATGCTCACCCCGGTCGCCGAGGCCGCCTACGCCGAGCGCGAGCTGTTCGAGCTCGGCCTGGAGTCGCTTCGCCGCTACCCGGGCTTCGCGGCCGAGCTGACCGAGCTGACCGGGCAGCCCACCGGATTCCGGCCCACCGGCACGCTGGCCGTCGGCTACGACGCCGACGACATGGCCATGTTGCGCGAGCACGCGCTGCTTCGCGAGTCGTTCGGGGCGGCGGTCCAGCGGCTGACCGGTCGTGAATGCCGCCAGGCCGAGCCGGTGCTCGGCCCGGCCATCGGCGGCGGGTTGCTGGTCAGCGACGACGCCTCGGCTGACCCGAGGCTGCTGACCGAAGCGCTGGCGGCGGCGTTCGCCGCGGCCGGCGGCACCCTGCTGCGCCAGGCCGCGACCCGGCTGACTCAGGAAAAGGGCCGGGCCGCCGGAGCCGTCCTGGCCGACGGCGGCACCGTCAGCGCGGGCCAGGTCGTGCTCAGCGCGGGCTGGGCGTCGGCGTCGCTGGCCGGCCTGCCACCGGGGGCGGTGCCGCCGCTGCGGCCGGTCAAAGGCCAGATCCTGCGGCTGCGCCCGGCTCCCGCGGGCACGGTGGCCGGCGCGTCGGCGCCTGCGCTGACCAGGACCGTCCGCGGCATCGTCCAGGGCTCGCCGGTGTACCTGGTGCCGCGGCAGGACGGCGAGATCGTCGTCGGCGCCACCCAGGAAGAGCAAGGCCAGGACACCACGGTCACCGCGGGCGGGGTCTGGCAGCTGCTGCGGGACGCCCGCGCGCTCGTGCCCGGCATCACCGAGCTCGAGCTGGCCGAGGCGGTCGCCGGGCTGCGCCCCTGCACGCCGGACAACGCGCCGGTGATCGGGCTCTCGCCGCTGCCCGGCCTGGTGCTGGCGACCGGCCACTTCCGCGGCGGCGTGCTGCTCGCGCCGGTCACCGCCGACCTGATCGCCGGGCTGCTGGCCACCGGGACCATCGACGCCGCGGCGGAGCCATTCCGCGCGGAGCGCTTCGTACGTCAGGACACGTCATGGAAATCGTGATCAACGGAACGGCCCGCGAGGTGGCGCAGGGCGCGTCGCTGGAACACGCGGTCGCCCTGATCTCCACCGCGGCCAGCGGGATCGCCGCGGCCGTCAATGGCGACCTGGTGCGCCGGGCTGCCTGGGCGTCGACCACGCTCGCGGCGGGCGACCAGGTCGAAGTACTGACCGCGGTGCAAGGAGGCTGACATGAGCACGCAGGCCACCACCACGTCGCCCGGGCTGTCCGGACGACCGCAGGCCGGCGACCCCTTGGTCCTCGGCGGCCGGTCGTTCGGGTCGCGGCTGATCATGGGCACCGGGGGCGCGCCCAGCCTGGACCTGCTCGGGCGGGCCCTGACCGCCTCGGGCACCGAGCTGACCAC
>DASWAH010000359.1:0-15533 GCA_036391235.1 Streptosporangiaceae bacterium | reverse complement strand
CGATCGAAGCGCCGCAGGAGGCGTTTTCAGCGGACTGGATCGGGCCGGGCGGACGCGCGCACGTACGCCGGTACGCGCTCGATCCGGCCCGGGCGATCGACCTGGTGCATGCGGCGGGCGGCGTGGTGGCGCTCGCCCATCCGTTCGCGGTCACCAGGGGCTGGAGCGTGCCGGAGACACTGATCGGCGAACTGGCCGTGGCCGGCCTGGACGGGATCGAGGTCGCCCATCCCGATCACGACGCGGGCCAGCGCGAGCACCTGGCCGCGGTCGCGGGCGCTCTCGGACTGATCGCCACCGGCGGCAGCGACGACCACGGGGAGCTGACCGGGGACCGGATCGGCGCCGAGCGGACCGGCCAGGCCGACCTGGACGCCCTGCTGGCCAGGGCCACGGGGACGCCGGTGATCACCAGGTGACGCACTTCCTGGGCGACGTGAAGTTCTTCTGGGAGGTCTTCGTCACCCTCCTGGTCATCACCGACCCGCCAGGCATCGTGCCCGTGTTTCTCGGCATGACCGCGCAGCGGCCGCGAGCCGAGCGGAACCGGCTGGCCTGGCAGGCCGCCGTGGTCGCGCTCGGCGTCATTGTCGCGTTCGCGCTGTTCGGCCGCTCGATCCTGGACTACCTGGGCGTGCAGCTGCCCTCGCTGCAGGCCGCGGGCGGTTTGCTGCTGCTTCTGGTCGCCCTCGAGCTGCTGACCGGCAAGGCGTCCGAGCCGTCCGAGCTGGAGGTGGCCCAGGCCAACGTGGCGTTCGTGCCGCTCGGGACGCCGCTGCTGGCCGGGCCGGGCGCGATCGTCGCCACGATGCTGTTTGTGCAGCGGGCCGGCTCGGTTGGCCGCGCGATTGCCTTCGGTGCGGCTATTGTCGCTGTCGTCGTCGCGCTCTGGCTGGCTATGCGCTTCTCCGGGGTGATCTTGAGGCTGCTGCGCGACAGCGGCGTGGAGCTGCTTACCAGGATCGCGGGCTTGTTGCTATCCGCGATCGCCGTCCAGCTAATAGTCGACGCGGTGCGAACGCTGATCAGGATGGGGATCGGCTGACGCAGCGAGAGGAAGAATGAGATGCAGGCGAAGATCGACCGGATAGCCGGCTCGGTGAACAGCTGGATCGTCGGCGACGACGACGAGGTGATCGTGATCGACCCGGGCGAGTCGGCCGACGCCGTGCTGGCCGTGGTCGGGCAGCGGGAGGTCCTTGCGGTGATCTGCACGCATGGTCACGCCCGGCACGTCGCGGCCGCGTTCGACGTGGCGAACCGGGACGAGGCCCCGGTCGCGCTGCACACCGCCGACCGGCTGGCCTGGCGGGAGGCGCACCAGGGGAACGACCCCGACATCCAGATGGAGGACGGCGGGATCTTCGAGGTCGCGGACGTGACCCTGGAGGTCATTCACGCGCCGGGACACAGCCCGGGCTCGGTCTGCCTGTACTGCGAAGAGCTCGGCGTGCTGTTCACCGGGGACGTACTGGGCAGCCACGGGCCGCTGCCGCATGACGGCGCCTTCGATGACTTCGCCAGGCAGCTCAGCTCGATCGGCGCCAGCGTGCTGACCCTGGACGGTGACACCCGGGTGCTGGCCGGGCACGGCGAGGAATTCAGGGTCACCGAGGCCGAGCGCCGGTTCGACTCGTGGGTCGGGGCCGGGCCGGAGGGCCTGATCGACGAGCCGGTCGACTAGGCAGGCACTGTCTCGTCGGCGGGCGCCGCCTGCGGCGCGACCACGGGCTCATCGGCGGCCAGCCCGTCCCAGGGCCGCCGGGCCGGCGACGCTGCCTGCCCCTGCGGGCACTGGCCGCGGAAGTCGCACCAGCCGCATCCGATGCCCGGCGCGGGCGGGAACACCTCATCGCCCCGTCCGCCCTCCGGATCGGCCAGGAACCGCTCGTCGGCCGCGCCGCACTCGGCCGCTATGTCCTCGGCCCTGTGCAGCTGTCGTTCCAGCGAGGCGTCGGTGTGGTCCCACCGCAGAACCTGACGGGTCGGCAGGTGATGCAGCTCGACCGCATGGCACGGACGCCGCAGCACCCGGCCCGCGGCCAGGGCATACAGCGCGAGCGCCATCGAGGACCTCGCGTCGTCGACGGTCAGCGGGCTCCGGCCGGTCTTGTAGTCGACCACGACGAGCTCGCGATCGGCGGAACCGGCCGGACCGGCAGCACCAGCGGAACCCGCCGGGACCCGATCGTCGAGGCGGTCGATCCGGCCCGAGACCGTGATCAGATCGGTCTTGGTCGCCACCGTCCGCTCGACCCCGGCCGGCTCGCAGTCCGGGTCGAGCCCAGCCACGTACTCCTCCACCATCGGCCTGCTCCGCCGCAGGTACTCGGCGCACTGGGCGTCACTGGCATATCCGTCGGTCAGCCAGCCGCGGGCCAGCAGCGACCCGGCCGCCTCAGGAGTCCGTTCCTCCCGGTGCAGCCGCCACCAGCCGGCCAGCGCGTTGTGCACGCTCGCGCCCAGGCTGTTATGGGCCCACGGCGGCCCCTTGGGCGGCCCGGGCCGGTCCAGGTAGGTCATCCGGTACCGGCGCGGGCAGTCCAGCCATGACCGCAGCCGGCTCGGGGTGCACGGGTACAGCCGCCGCGGCATCCCCTCGAAACCAAGCTGTTCCATGGGTCCATCCTGCGGCAACCCACCGACAGCCAGCGGTCAAAGGCTTGACATTAATCAAAGTGGTCATAGACGGTAAAAGGCGTGAGCGTCGGGTGGGCAGTTCTGGAGAACCTCTTGCTGCTTGCGGCCGGCTGGTACGGTCGTGACCTCGTGGGGGTCACGAGTCGCTACTTGCGACGACGTCACCAGAAGGCGCTTATGTCGAAAGAGATTGCCACCCAGAATGACATGGCTGACTGGGCTATGGGGTACTATGTCCAACGCGGCCAGGATTCCTATATTTTTAAACTCGAAAACGGGAAGCCCATTCCTTATCTCACGCGAGAGGAATGGAGATTCCGTCCTGGCCAGCCGCTGTCGGTGGCATTCAATTATCGGCCGGTGAGTTCACCGGTGAAAGTTAACAACTCTTATATCCGGACTCGGAAGAAGCTCGGCCAGCGCGTCTGGAATGGAAACATCTATTGCCTGCTAGATGGTATCTCCGGATCTGCCGGGTCCTATGAGATAAGCATTGGCACCGGAACGTACTTCCAGTACATCACTGTCACGGATCACCTCGAGGGTGAAGGCCGGGCGTGCCTGAGAAACTCTCGGCGCGACACGGACTACCGGGACAAGGTCGCGCTTACGATTGCGCATCTCCAGAGCGCGCGCCCCGGGGCCCAGCTCGTCGGATTCACGGTAGCGGTGGTCATGCGAACGCAGCAGGGGCCGGTGCTTCTCGTGCAGACCCGCTCCGTCAAAACCGGTGTGGCTGGGGGACGGCAGGCTCTCGTTCCGGCCTATGTCTGTGAGCCCAATCCGGACGCCAGTGAAGTGCCGAACTTTCCTATCAGCGACTTCTTCCGGGAGTTCGTTGAGGAATTGTACATCGAAGAGGAACCGGCGAGCGATTCGCTCATTAGCCGGTACTGGTACTACGACTACCATCCCATCCCGGAACTCCTAGATCTGCAGGGGAAAGGGGACTTCGTTTTCGAGATCCTGGGGTATGGTTTTGACGCGCTGACGACGGAACTGCATGTGGGAGCGGTAGCATATATCCACAGCATAGAATTCTCTGAACGGGAACTACGGCGGATGCGTAAGAGTTGGGAAGCCGACGGGATTGAGATCGTGCCGGTCACTGCCGCCAAAATTGCGCGTCTCGCGGAGGCGGAGCCGATGTACTCGACCAGTGCATTCACCTTGCTCTGCCTAAAATCCTGGCTTACTGAGCGCGGCTACCTCTCGGTGCCGGCTTCGGCGCGGACGTGACCTAATGCCAGGTGCGCTGGAGTTACCTGCCGGAATACGGGCAGGCTTTTTCGATCTTAATGGTGTACTGACGCCGGCAGATATACATGTGACGGCCTGGCGCGATGCCATGAACGAGTTCCTCCGCCAGTGGGAGAAGGTCGAGGGCATAGAATTCGAATCGTTTGACGAGCGCACTGACTATGCCTTGTACATTGACGGTCGAAGACGTGAAGATGGCATTCGAGAGTTCCTGAAGTCCCGACATATAACGCTGCCGGAAACCGCGGCCGGAGAGTCTGCCGTGTTTTCGGTTCAGGGTCTGAGCCACACGAAGGAAGCGATGGTCCGGCGGCTTACGGCGGTGAACGGGGTCATGTCGTACCAAACATCCGTCCGGTACATTCGCGGCCTTCTGGCGGTCGGTATCCGGTGCGCAGTCGTGTCCTCGAGTACGACGTGTGATGTCGTATTGCAGGCCACGGGGATAGGGTCACTGTTTGACTACGTCCTGGACGGAGTGACGGCTCGGCGTGAGGGTCTCGCCAGTAAACCCGAGCCCGATATGTACCTGGCGGCCGCAATGGCTCTGTCCGTTTCCCCCGCCGAGTCGGCAGTATTCGAGGATGCGATTGCGGGCGTTCGGGCCGGACGGTGCGGTGGATTCGGATGGGTTGTCGGCATCGACCGGCGCGGCCAGGCAGAGCAGTTGCGGGCGGCGGGTGCTGACGTCGTCGTTCGCGATCTTGGCGAGCTGACGCTGCCGGCCTGAGCGGGTTACGGCGTTAGTGCCGGGTGCCCTCGGCGTCGTTCCAGAACGCGGTCAGCATCCCCGCCGTGGTCTCCGGTGCCTCGACCGCCGGGGAGTGGGCCGCCTCGGGAATGCAGATGCGTTCCGCGCCGAGCCGTTTGGCCATCATGTCCTGCACGTCGGGCGGCCAGGCGTCGTCGTTCTCGCCGTAGCTGACCAGTTTGGGCAGCTGCTCAAGGGCGGCCAGCTCGGTCGTCCGGTCGGGGAAGTCGAGCAGGTGCCTGGCCATCTCGGCCAGGCCGAGCGGGCAGCTGGTCAGGGCGCGTTCGGCCAGGAAGTCGATGATCTCGGCCGGAGTGCCGTCGGCCTCGGCCTGCGGGCGGAGCTGGCCATGCCAGACCTGGCCGATCAGGTCGCTCAGCCGCTCCACATCGTGCCCGGCCGGGTCGAGATAGTCGAGCAGCTGGCGCAGGGTCTCGGCCCGCATCCCGCCGATCGTGCCGGGACCCGAGCCGAGCAGGGTCAGCGACAGGAACGAGGTCGGTGACGCCAGCGTCGCCTGCCGGGCGATCAGGCCGCCGAAGGAGTGGCCGGCCAGGTGCACTCGGCCACGGTCGCCGGCGATCGCGGATGACAGCGCGATCAGGTCGGCGGCGAGCTCGTCGAGCGCATAGCCGGCCTTGGTCGGGGCGGGCGCGGACTGGTACTGACCGCGCATATCGATCGCGACGACGACGCGGCCGGCCCCGGCCAGGGTCTCCAGCACGGCCAGGAAGTCTTCCTTGCTGCCGGTGTAGCCGGGAACCAGCAGCGCGGGCTCGCGCTCACTGACCCCGCTGGCCGGCCCGGCCCGCAGCGCAGCGAACTCGCCGCGCGGCGTTTCGATGCGGGCCGGCATCACCTGCGGGGGCAGCTTCAGCGATCGGGGAGTGCTCACGGCTTGGCAGCCTACCCAGATCGGGCTGCCTAACTTGCCTCGATTTCGCGTTGCTCGGTCGGACTGGCGGGCCGGGTGGAACCCGGGGCATCGGCCGCGTGGGCGGGCCGCCGCCGCGACCGGCGGCGACGGCGCGGCTGGTCCTCACCGTCCTGCCCGTGTGACCTAGGCGCAGCGGACTCCGGCACGGTGGCGCCGCCGCGCGTCCGCTTGCGGGCCCTGGTCCGGTTCGACGAGGCGCGCCGCTCCTGCCGGTCGGCCGAGTCCCGGTCGACCGGGCTCCGGTCGGCGCTCGCGCCGCGGTCCGCCGAGCCACGCCCGGCCGAGCCGCGCGAGCGAACCTTGCCGGTCTCGCCGATGTCCTCAAGCTCCTCGGCCTCCAGGCCGGCCCGGCCGCCCCGCTGAGACCTGGGCAGGGAGCCCTTGACCCCGGCCGGGATCCCGAGCGCGGCGTACAGGTGCTCGGAGGTCGAGTAGGTCTCCAGCGGCTCGGGCTGACCGAGCCCGAGCGTGTCGCTGATCATCTTCCAGCGGGCCATGTCCTGCCAGTCCACGAACGTCACCGCGACGCCGGTACGGCCGGCCCGGCCGGTACGGCCGATCCTGTGCAGGTAGGCCTTCTCGTCTTCTGGGCACTCGTTGTTGACCACGTGGGTGACGTCGTCCACGTCTAGGCCGCGGGCAGCCACGTCGGTGGCGACGAGCACGTCGATCTTCCCACTGCGGAACGCCCGCAGGGCCCGCTCGCGCTGGCTCTGGCCGAGGTCACCGTGGACCGCGGCGGCCGCGAAGCCGCGCTCGGTGAGCTGCGCGGTGACGTTGTCGCAGGCCCGCCTGGTGCGGCAGAAGACGATGGTCAGCCCGCGGCCTTCGGCCTGCAGGACCCGGGCCAGCACCTCGATCTTGTCCAGGTGGTGGGCCCGGAACACGTGCTGGTCGGTGGTCGGCACGTGGGCGGGCTCGTCGTGATGCTCGGCCCTGATGTGCATGGGCCGGCTCAGGTGCCGCCGGGCCAGCGTCACGATCTCGGACGGCATGGTGGCGGAGAACAGCATGGTCTGGCGGCTGGCCGGGGTGAGCCGCAGGATCGCCTCGACGTCGGGCAGGAACCCCAGGTCGAGCATCCGGTCGGCCTCGTCGAGCACGAGCACTCCGGCGTGGTCCAGGTGCAGCTGGCGCTGCCTGGCCAGGTCGAGCAGCCGGCCTGGCGTGCCGACGACCACGTCGACCGTGGCCAGCGCCTCGATCTGCGGCTCGTAGGCTCGCCCGCCGTAGAGCGTGACCACGTTGAGGTCGGTCTTGGCGGCGGCCGTGCGCAGGTCGTCGGCGACCTGGATGGCGAGCTCTCTGGTCGGGACGACCACCAGAGCCCGCGGCGAGGCCGGCTTGCCGCGCGGGGCGTTGATGAGCTGCTGCAGGATCGGGATGCCGAACGCGAACGTCTTGCCGGTGCCGGTCCTGGCCTGGCCGATCACGTCGTGCTTGTCCAGCGCGACCGGCAGGGTGAGGGCCTGGATCGGGAACGCCTTAGTGATGCCGGCCGCGGCCAGGGCCGCGCAGATCGGCTCGGCGATGCCGAACTCGTCGAAACCGGGAGGGACCGGCTGCCCAGCGGGGCTCGCGGCTACCTTCTCGGCCACTTCGGCCGGGACGTCGGCCTCGATAACGGTGCCGTCCCCGGCGGCGACCGACACGTGCGTGTCGGCGGCGATCACATCATCGGTCATAAGGTCTGTTGTCAAGTCTTGCGTAGTCAGGGCTTTCGCCTCCATATATGGCCTACGGCTAACCTGGCGCACGCGCGTCAAGCTCCAATCGCCGCAGGACGGCAGGGTGACTCATCCGCGGGACTCTGGGCGTTTCACTCACGCGCGCCCGGACTGCTCATACACGAGCTGACCTGGCGTTCGCCGGGAGGAGCCTGGCGCGGTGCCGGAGGCCAAGAGGCGTACGTACCGCGCTACGAGGTTCAACGCACCTCGGGTTAGTCCCATTCCATGATGGCGTCGTTGCTCAGTGTAGCAAGCATGGCCGACACCGGCCGGTGGCCAGGCGCGCTATGGCCGGTCCGCGTTGTTACGCTCCACCTGTGAGCGACCAGGAAGCCACCGAACAAGACGGGCCAGAACTCCCCGCCGAGGTACCCACCGAGGGAGTGACGGACCTGCTCGGGCTGCTGGCCTATGCGTCGCTCGTCGCGTTTTTCCGGCTAGCCGATGATGCGTCACTTGCGACTGCGTTGCCGGATAAGGCAGATCTGGCCGGAATGGCGGTCACTCAGTTCGGGCATTTCGAGCTGCTGCGGCAGCGGATCGCCGAGCTGGGCGCCGACCCGAACGAGGTGATGGCGCCGTTCGTGGAGCCGATCGACGCCTTCCACGCCCGGACTGCGCCCTCGGATTGGCTGGAGGGGCTGGTCAAGGCCTACGTCGGGGACGGCATCGCGGCGGACTTCTACCGGGTCATCGCGACGCTGCTCGACCAGCCGACCAGGACCCTGGTGCTGACCGTGCTCGCCGACTCCGGGCACGCGGAGTTCGCCATCGCCAGGGTCCGCGAGGCGATCGCAGCCGACCCGGCGGTCGCCGGCCGGCTGGCCCTGTGGGCCCGCCGCCTGGTCGGCGAGGCGCTGAGCCAGGCCCAGCGGGTCGCGGCCGAACGGGAGGCGCTGGCCAGGCTGCTCGCGGGCGGATCGGCGGCGCAACTCGGCGAGATCGGCCGGATGTTCGCGGCACTGACCGACGCGCACGCGCAGCGGATGGCTGCGCTGGGTCTTGACGAGTAGCGCCGCCTGGAGCTGGCGAGGACGGCCGGGACGGCCAGACTCAGGAGCCGAACCCGATCCGGCGCGGCTCGGCCTGGTCGAGTTCGATGTAGGCGATCTTGTCCGGCGGGACCAGGACCGTGCCGCCGCGCTTGTCGGTCACCGCGAAGACGGTGTGCTCGGCGAGGGCGGTGGCCAGCGCCTTCTTGATGTCCTCGGCCGAGGCCGCGGTCTCCACGGTCAGCTCGCGCGGCGCCATCTGAATGCCGATCTTGACTTCCACGACGGTCCCGTCTACTCGTGCTGGCCGTCGGCCAGCGGCCAGCCGCTGATGCCGCGCCAGGCCAGCCTGGACAGCATGTCCTCGGCGGTGTCCTTCTCAATCGCGCGCTCGGTGCTCAGCCAGTACCGGGAGCTGACCTGGGCCATCCCGACCAGCGCGATGCCGAGCAGGTCAGCCTCCTCGTTCGACACGCCCGCGTCGGACCTGATGAACTCGCTGACCATCTCGGCGCACTCGAACACGGCTCGGTCGAGCCGGGCCCTGACGGCCGGCTCGTTGCTCAGGTCAGACTCGAAGACCAGGCGGAACGCCTCGCCGGCCCCGCTGACGTAGTCGAAGAACGCACGGAACGTGGCCGGCACCCGCTGGGCGTTGTCGGTCGTGGAGGCGAGCGCCTGCGACACGGCGCCGACCAGCTCGGCCACGCTCTCGTCGAGCAGGGCCAGGTACAGGTCGAGCTTGCCGGGAAAGTGCTGGTACAGGACCGGCTTGCTGACGCCGGCCCGTTCGGCGATCTCGTCCATGGCCGCAGCGTGGTAACCCTGCGCTACGAAGACCTCCCTGGCCGCGCCGAGCAGCTGCCGGCGCCTGGCCGGCCGCGGCAGCCGGGTGCCGGACGGTCGGGTGGTCTGCGAAGTCGTGATCACAATGTCTCTCCGCGGATCGGTAGGCGTCAGGTGATCAGCTCTGCGGCCAGCGCGTGCGCTGTACGCAGCGGTGCCATCTTACGGTGGCGACCTTCCCCGTGATCTGGCCTGAATGCGCCGTTAGCGATATCGGCGGGGTCAGCGGTAATCGTCGTCGTCGCCGGTGCTGACGGCGCGGGCCTGCTCTGCCGCGTCGGCCTCGTCGGCTTCCAGCGGCAGTTCCCCGGGGTGGAGTTCTGACTCTTCCTGTTCTTCTTCCTCGCCGGGCAGCACCTCCTGGTGCTGTTCGACGACGTCGTCGACCGGTCCTTCCGCGTCCCTGTCCGTCATGCCGACCCCCTCTGGAAGTCTGGTGCCCGCCCGGGGCCGGTATTTCGGCCCATCGAACATATTGCCGAATGGCTACAGTAGAGCAACGCTGGTTGTATAGATATCCGATCTGCCAGGGTAAGGAGACGCTGTGCGCAGCATGTGGAAGGGCGGGATCTCCTTCGGGCTGGTCATGATTCCCGTGCGACTCTACGCCGCGACCGAGCAGAAGGACATTGCCTTCCGGCAGGTGCACCGCACCGACGGCGGCCGGATCAGGTTCCGCCGGTTCTGTTCGGTGTGCGGCGAGGAAGTCCCCTATGAAGATGTGGTCAAGGGGTACGAGCTGCCGGACGGCGAGATGGTCATCCTGGACGACGACGACCTCGCTGACCTGCCCCTGCCGACCACCAAGTCTATCGAGGTACTGCAGTTCGCCCCGGCCGAGCAGCTGGACCCGATCCTGTTCAACAAGAGCTACTACGTCGAGCCCGAAGCGGCCGGCGCCCGGGCCTACGTTCTGCTGCGGGACGCGCTCGAGCAGTCGGGGCGGATCGCGATCGCCCAGGTCGCGCTGCGGCAGCGCGAGGCGCTGGCCACGCTGCGCAGCCGGGACGGCGTGCTGGTACTGGAGACGCTGCTGTGGCCCGACGAGATCAGGACCCCGGCGTTCCCGTTCCTTGACACCGAGATCGAGGTACGGCCGCAGGAACTGACCATGGCGTCCTCGCTGATTGACTCCATGACCGCCGACTTCGACCCCGACGCGCACCACGACGGGTATCGCGAGGCCCTGATCGAGGTCGTCGACGCCAAGGTCGCGGGCCGGGAACTGACCGCTCCGGCCACCCTGGAGATCGCCGCCGGGCCGTCGACCAGCCTGGCCGATGCGCTGCGGGCCAGCCTGGCCGCCGCCCAGGGGTCGGGGGCCGGCGAGAATGGAAAGGCGGGCGAGGCGGACGAGGACGAGGACGGCGGTACGTCCCCGGCCAAGGCGAGTTCGGCCCGTTCGAGGAAGACGAGCCCGGGTGGGACCAGGGCTCGTGGCGGTGCCAAGGCTGACGCATCGGAGGGTTCCGACGCTGCCGCGAGCCCCGGAAGTTCCGGGACGCGGAAGGCGGCGAGCAAGCGGAGCACCGCGAAGGCGAAGCCGGCCCGCAAGGCCAGCTGAGCCGCTGGCGGTTCACGATCGCCGGCAGGCGCCGCCGTGGGTCTGCCGGGGTGATGGTTTGCGAGGCGATGGCGGATGTTGCAGGTGACGGAGGACCCGGGCGAGCGTGAACCGGTCAGGCGGGGTGCACCGCCTCCTGAGCCGGTCCCGGAATGGCCGGGGGAGCTGGTCGACCTGCCGGCCGGGCAGGTGTACGTGCGGCGCGCTCCGGTAGTGCCGGGATCTGAGCCCGCGGTGTTCGTGCACGGGCTGGGCGGTTCGTCGACGAACTGGACCGACCTGATGGACCTGCTGTCCAGGCCGGTGCAGGGTCGTCCCGAGGCCAGGACGATGGCCTGCAACGCTCTTGACCTGCCGGGTTTCGGCTTGTCGCCGCCGCCACGCGACGGTGACTACACCATCGGCGGGCACGCTAACGCGGTGATCGAGCTCATCGAGGCCCTCGGCGGCCAGCCGGTTCACCTGATCAGCAACTCGATGGGCGGTGCGGTCAGCACCCGGGTAGCGGCTCGCCGGCCCGATCTGGTGCGGACGCTGGCGCTGGTTTCGCCCGCCCTGCCCGACCTGCGTCCGCGGCCGCTGCCGATGCGGCTCGCGCTGGCGGCTATCCCCGGCGTCGGCACGACCGTGCTGCGCTGGTCCCGCAAGCTGCCCGCCGACACCAGGACCGATCGCGCGCTCCGCGACGTCTACAGCGACCCCGGGGTCGTGCATCCGTCGCGGCGGCGTGCGGAAATCGAGGAGGTCCTGCGCCGGGACACGCTGATCTATTCGACCCACGCCCTCGTGCTGTCGGCCCGGAGCCTGGTCACGGAGTACTTCAAGGTCGGCCGGACGTCCCTGTGGGCGGACGCGACCAAGGTCCGCGCGCCGGCCCTGATCCTGCACGGCAGTCACGACCGGCTGGTGAACCCGGTGATGGCGGGGAAGGCGGCGCGGGCATTCCCGGCGGCCCGGGTTCTGGTGCTGCCGGGTGTCGGCCACGTCGCGATGATGGAACGCCCGGCGCTGGTGGCGTCCGAGATCCGGGCCTTCCTCGACTGGGCCGACGGGACCCGGTTTCATGATCGTGGAAGTTTCTCCGCCGTATAGACGGAATATCTTCCACGATCATGGTGCTCGGGGGCGGGGGTGGGAGGGTGGAGTTATGCTGATTTCGGCTGCCCGGATTGTGCCGGCCACCGGAGGGGTGCTCGCGCCGGGGTACCTGTCGTTCGAGGACGGCGTCATCACCGCCGTCGGGTCGGGTCCGCCGCCAGGCCGCCCTGACCTCGATCTTCCCGACGGGTACCTGTTGCCGGGTCTGGTTGACCTGCAGGTCAACGGCTACTTCGGGGTGGAGCTCGGGGACGCCGACCCGGACGGCTGGCGGACCGTGGCCCGGCGGCTACCGCAGACCGGGACGACGGCGTTCCTGCCCACCTTCATCACCAGCCCGATTCCCCAGGCGGTCGACGCCTTGCGGCGGGCGGCCCGGTTCGTGCCACGGATGGGCGAACAGTGGAGTAGCACGGGGGCGGTCGTCGAGGCGCCTGGCGCGCGGGTCCTCGGCGTTCACCTCGAGGGGCCGTTCATCTCGCCGGAACGCCGGGGCGCGCACAACCCGGCCTGGATCACCACCCCCGATCACGACACCGTGGCCGCGCTCCTGGATGCGGGCGAGGGCCTGGTGCGCGTCGTCACCCTGGCGCCGGAGATCGACGGCGCGACCGACGCGATCAAGCAGCTCACGGCGGCCGGGGTCCTGGTCAGCGTCGGCCACTCCGATGCGAGCGCCGCTCAGGTCGGCGCGGCGGCCGTGGCCGGGGCGCGGATGGTGACGCACCTGTTCAACGCGCAGCGGCCGCTGCATCACCGCGAACCCGGCGTGGTCGGGCAGGCCCTGACCGATCCGCGCCTGACCAGCGGGCTGATCGCGGATCTGGCGCACGTGGCCGGACCGGTCGCCGCGCTGGCCTTCGCCGCCGCGCCGGGCCGGATCTTCCTGGTCACCGACGCCGCGGCCTGCGCCGGAATGCCGGCCGGCCGCTACATCCTGGGCGGGCAGCCGATCGAGCTGGCCGACGCCGACGGATCGCCGCCGGTCCGTCGGGACGGCACGCTCGCGGGCTCGGCCCTGCGCATGGACGTGGCCATCGCCAACATGGTCGCGGTCGGTGCGACCGTGCCGGAAGCGGTCGAAGCGGCAACCAGAGTCCCGGCCGATCTCATCGGGCGGCCCGACCTCGGCCGGCTCGCGACCGGCGCTGCCGCCGACCTGACCTGGGTCAACGAGGAGTTCGCGGCCCAGGCGAGCTGGGTTGCGGGCCGCCCGGCCTACCAGGCAGGCCTGCGCTAGGGTAGCTCAGGGCGGACGCCCACAAGTACGACAAAACGGCCCAAGAGTTGGGGGCGAACGAGGTGACCGAACAGCGGCCGCACGCGACCCACATGCGGACCGAGATCCTCGAACAGCCCGCCGCCCTGCGTGCCACCATCGAGGCCTTGCTCCCGCGCACCCGGGAGATCGCGTCGCTGGCCAGCCAGGCCAGGCACGTGCTCTTCTTCGCCCGTGGAACATCCGACAACGCCGCCGTCTACGGCACCTACCTGCTGCAGACCAGGACCGGGCGCCTGGCCAGCCTCGGCTCGCCGTCGGTCGCGACGACCTACCAGGCCAGGATCGACCTGTCCGGCGTGCTGGCGGTCGGCCTCAGCCAGTCCGGCCGCACCCAGGAAATCGTCGAAACCCTGCAGTGGGCCAGGGACTGCGGCGCGCGCGTCGTCGGCATCACCAACGGGGCCGGCTCGCCCCTCGCCGAGATGGCCGACGTCGCCCTGGTGACCGAGGCAGGCGCCGAGCGGGCGGTCCCGGCCACCAAAACCTTCACCTGTCAGCTCGCCGCCCTCGCCATCCTCGCGCTCGGGCTGGGCGCCGAGCTGGACCAGGAGCTCTTGCGCCAGGTTCCCGATGTCATCTCCGAACTCCTGGACTTGGCCGTCACGCCGGGCTATGGCATCTCGGACGTGGCCGGTGACCTGGCGATGGTCGACGGGCTGGTGGTATCGGCCAGGGGACTGGCCTACTCGGCGGCGCTGGAGATCGCGCTGAAGATCAAGGAAGCCTGCTACCTGCACGCGATGGGGATCTCGTACGCCGACCTGCAGCACGGGCCGATCGCGGTCGTGTCGGCCAGAACGCCGGCGATTGTCATGGCCGCGGACTCCGGCCCGACCCTGGACGCGGCGGTCGGTCTGGCCAGGCGGGTCACCGGGGCTGGCGCCAGGGCCTACGCGATCGGCGGGGGAGCAGCCCTGGCCGCGGTCAGCACCAGGGCCCTGGCCGGGCCGCGGCTGCCGGAGTGGCTGGCCCCGATCGGCCTGGTCGTGCCGGGACAGCTGCTCACCGAGGAACTGTCCAGGCGGCTCGGCATCGACCCGGACAGCCCGCGCGGACTGAGCAAGGTCACCCAGACGACCTGAGCGCGGTCAGGCCTGCCTGTGCACCTTGTGCTGGGCCGCCTGAGCGCGCGGCCGGAGCACCATCAGGTCGACGTTGACGTGTGCGGGCCTGGTGACCGCCCAGGTCACCGCGTCGGCCACGTCGTCCGCGGTCAGCGGTTCGGCGACCCCCGCGTAGACCGCGGCCGCCTTGTCGGCGTCGCCGCGGAACCTGGTCAGCGAGAACTCCTCGGTCCTGACCATCCCCGGCGCGATCTCGATCACCCGCACCGGCTGGCCACTCAGCTCGAGTCGGAGCGTGGCCGCGATCGCGTGGGTTCCGTGCTTGGCCGCGACGTACCCGCCGCCGCCCTCATAGGCGGTGAACCCGGCCGTCGAGCCCATGATGACCACCGTGCCGTCGCCGGACGCGATGAGCTTGGGCAGGAGGGCCTGCACGCAGTACAGCGTGCCGAGCACGTTCGACTGATACATCGTCAGCCACTCGTCGGGGTGACCCTCGGCGATCTGATCGGCACCGAGCGCGCCGCCCGCGTTGGCCACGAGCACGTCGCAGCCCGGTAGCCCGGCCGCCAGCGCGAACACCTGGTCGCGGTCGGTGACGTCCAGTTCGCGGGTCTCGGCGCTGCCGCCCGCGCCGGTGATCGCGGCCGCCACCTCGGTGAGCCGGTCGACCCGGCGTGCGGCCAGCACGACGTGAAAGCCCTCGGCGGCCAGCCGCCGCGCGCTGGCCGCGCCGATCCCGCTGCTGGCCCCGGTGATGACGGCTGTCCGCATGGTCGGCATTCTGCCTCGCCTACTATCGACAGCGTGTCCGATTCTCCCGTTCCGGTGCGCGCCGTCATCTTCGACTGGGGCGGCGTGATCACCACTCCGATCCTGGACACCGTCATGGCCTGGCTGGAAGCCGACCGGATCGACCGGGAGAGCTATGCGGCCGCGATGCGCCCGTGGGTGCGCCAGGCTTACGGGCCGGACGGGGCCGAGTCGCCGATCCACGCTCTCGAGCGCGGCGAGGTGAGCGACGAGCAATTCGAGGCCACGCTGGCCGCCTTGCTGATCGGCCTTGATGGCCAGCCCGTCGCGGCGGACGGCCTGCTCAAGCGGATGTTCGCCGCGTCCGCGCTGCAAGCAGAGATGCTGGACCTGATCAGGGAGCTGCGCGGTCGCGGGGTCCTGACCGGCCTGCTGTCGAACTCCTGGGGTGCACGGGACGGCTACCCGCGGCACCTGTTCCCCGACCTGTTCGACGACGTGGTGATCTCGGCCGAGGTCGGCATGCGCAAGCCGGAGGAACGCATCTTCGCGCTGGCAGTCGCCCGGCTGGGAGTTTCGCCTCATGAGGCCGTGTTCGTAGACGACGTCGAAGGCA
>DASWAH010000358.1:0-8621 GCA_036391235.1 Streptosporangiaceae bacterium | reverse complement strand
GCGACTCGTATACGACTACCGCTCGCATGGCTGGCAACCTCCTGTTCACTCTGCTCCGGCTTCTACCCTCGGCGACCGGGCGCCGTCGCGGGTAGGGGCCAAGGTCACGTCGGATCCGCCGGTGGTCACGCCGGGCTGGCCCGGATAAGTTGTCGGGCCATGGTCGCCATTACCTCCGTCTGCGTGTTCTGCGGCTCGTCGACGCCGCCCGACCCCCGGTACGCCCGCGCGGCCGCCGACCTGGGTGCGCTGGTCGCGAGGCGCGGGCTCGGGCTGGTCTACGGCGGCGGCAGCGTGGGGCTGATGGGCGCGGTCGCGGACGCGGCCCTCGCCGCGGGTGGTCAGGTGACCGGCGTGATCCCGGCCGGCTTGTTCAGCCGCGAGGTCGGGCATACCGGGCTGACCACGCTGCGTGAAGTCGGATCGATGCACGAGCGCAAGCAGCTCATGTACGACCTGGCCGACGGATTCATCGCGCTGCCGGGCGGCCTCGGGACGCTGGAGGAACTGGCCGAGGTCACGACCTGGTCCCAGCTCGGACTGCACGCCAAGCCGGTCGTGCTGCTCGACGTGGACGGCTTCTGGGATCACCTCGTCGCCCAGCTCGACCGCATGGTGCAGGTCGGCCTGCTGAAGTCCTCGAACCGGGCATTGATCCAGCGTGCGGCCGACCCGGACGGGGCCCTGGCGGCGCTGGCCGTCGCCCAGCCGCCGCGGGAGGAGAAGTGGATCATGCCGGGCGAACGCTAAGAAACCGGCGATACCCCGACCAGAGATAAGGGAAGCCTTAATCCATGGTCGCGCGGCTCCGGGCGGCGAACTATTGTCGGATGGGGCAGAGTGATCCGACCCCGCCGGAAGGAGATCGGGTGACCAGCTGGGATAGCGACGCGCAGGCCCGCGATGAGCGTGCCGCCGCGGCGGCCGGCCAGGACAGGGAGACAGGCGACGCGGTCGAGGTACTCCGCGGGGTCTGGTCCGCGTCCGGTCAGACCAGCGACGAGCTCGACGACCTCTTCGGCCCCTCGAAGTCCTGCAAGAACATGCAAAACGTGGGCTTCGACGCGCTCGCCGGGCCCGGCGGCGACCTTCGCACGGCCTGGCGGGCCACGCTCAGCCGCGAAGGTAAGCTCAGCCGCCGGCCTGGCAGCGTCAGGGACCTGGTGATGGGGCCGGCGGACCAGGGCGACCGGTAGCGCCGGGCCGCGGATGGAACGTCCGGAATCCGTCGCTGACCTGGCCGGGGCCCTGTATCAGGGCGGCTATCTCGCCGATCGCGGCCTGGCCACGGCCCTGTTCGTCGCGCTCAGGCTGAACCGCCCCGTGCTGCTCGAGGGCGAGGTCGGCGTGGGCAAGACCGAGGTCGCCAAGGTGCTGGCCGAGATCTTCGGGCGCCGTCTGATCAGGCTGCAGTGCTACGAGGGGATCGACACCAGCCAGGCGCTCTACGAGTGGGACTACGCCAGGCAGATGCTGCACATCAGGGCGCTCTCGGAGCACGATGCGGCCGACCCGGACGCGGTCGACAAGCTGTTCGGCCCGAAGTTCCTGGTGGAACGGCCGCTGCTGGCCGCGGTCCGGGCCGGCGACCAGGCCGTGCTGCTGATCGACGAGGTCGACCGGGCCGACGACGAGTTCGAGGCATTCCTGCTCGAGGTGCTGTCGGACTTCCAGATCACGATCCCCGAGATCGGGACGATCAGATCCCCGAGCCCGCCGCTGGTCATCCTGACCTCGAACCGGACCAGGGAACTGCACGACGCGCTGAAGCGCCGCTGCCTCTACCACTGGATCGGATACCCGCCCGCCGACCGAGAGGCCGAGATCGTGCGGCTACGGGAACCGGGCGCGGACGACGCGCTCACCCGCAAGGTGGTCGCGGCGGTGAACCGGCTGCGCGAACTCGACCTGGCCAAGCCGCCCGGCGTCGCCGAGACCATCGACTGGGTCCGCACGCTCAGCTTCCTCGGTGCCACCGATCTCGACCCTGAACTGGCGCAAGACACGCTGGGGGCCGTGGTCAAGGAGCGCGACGACCTCGAACTGGTGCGGGACAGCCTGACCCAGCTCACGGCCGGTGCCTGACCGGGCCGCAGCCACGGTCGCCGGCCGGCCGGCCGGGCCAGGCCCGGTGCTGCGGCTGCTGGTCCGGTTTTGCCGCGAGCTGCGCCAGGCCGGACTGGCCATCGGTTCCGGCGATCAGATCGCCTACGCGGCAGCCATGACCGAGCTCGATCCGGCCGACCTGACCGACCTGTACTGGGCCGGCCGTACGGTGCTGGTCACCCGGCGGGACGACATCGCGGTGTACGACCGGGTGTTCCGTCAGTTCTTCCTGGGCCAGGAGGATCCGGTCGCGGAAGTTCTGCGCCTGACCACGGACCCGGATTCTCGCGACAGTCCGGCTGTTCTGGTAGTTCCGGAAAATGATCTGGGCGAAGAGAAACGTGACGCCGAGCAGGCTCCCCTCGGGCTGATGGCATCCGACGCCCAGGCCTTGCGGCGCAAGTCGTTCGCGGCCTGCACCCCCGAGGAGCTCGCCGCGGTACGCCGGATTATGGCGAGGCTCCGGCTCACGCCACCGCGGCGGCGCACCAGGCGCACCACCAGGGCCCGCCGCGGTTCCGCGCTCGACCTGCGCCGCATGGTCAGGGCGGCGATGCGAGCCCACGGCGAGGCCGGCGAACTGCGCTGGCGCGACCGCAAGCGCCGTCTGCGGCCGCTGATCCTGATCCTGGACGTGTCAGGCTCCATGGCCGACTACTCGCGGAACCTGCTGCAGTTCGCGTACTCGGCCCGGCGGGCCGCGGCCAAGGTCGAGGTGTTCTGCTTCGGCACCAGGCTGACCAGGATCACCCGGGAGCTCAATCAGCGCCGTCCGGACGAAGCGCTGGCCCGGGCGGCCGGCACCGTCTTCGACTGGGAGGGCGGCACCAGGATCGGCGCCTGCCTCGACGCGTTCGTGCGGGACTGGGGACGGCGCGGGCTGTGCCGCGGCGGGATCGTGGTGATCTGCTCGGACGGCCTGGACCGGGGCGACCCGGCGGTGCTGGCGGCCGCGATGGAGCGGCTGGCCAGGCTCAGCTACCGGATCGTCTGGCTAAACCCGCATAAACGCGGGGACCAGGCGTTCCGCCCGAGCACGCTGGGGATGATGGTCGCCGCTCCGCACGTCGACCTGCTGCTGTCCGGTCACGACCTGGCCAGCCTGGAGGAGTTCGCGACGCTACTTCCTACACTGGGCTAATGCGCTGGAGCGTGAGCATTCAGGCCGAGGGCGACCACGTGCTGACCCGCGAGGAAGTCGTCGAGCTGGCCGACGCGGTCGCCGCCCATGACGGCATCGCCAGCGGCATCGGCTCGAGCCGGTACGGAGCACAGCTGATCGTGGCGGCCGGTTCGCGCGACGAGGCGATCAGCGAGGGCACCCGCCTGCTAGTGGCCGCGGCGGCGGCGGCCGGGCTGCCGGCCGGCGAGATCGTCAGGGCCGAGGCGATCAGCGAGGCGGAAGACGAGGCGGCCGGACCGTGATCAGGCTCGGCTCGGCGGCCGGATACCCGTTCGAGGGGCCGCGGGTGCTGGCCGGATGGACGGCGCCGGCCAGCCCGGCCGTCTTCGCGATCTTGTACCGGCCCGACGCCGGGACCAAGCCCGGGCGGTACGCGGTCAGCTACGTCGGGCACAGCGAGGACCTGTCGGCCGAGCGGTTCCCGTTCCGGCATCCGATGGCCGCGTGCTGGATCCGGCGGGCCGGGGACAAGTGGAAGGTGTTCATCGCCACCTACGAGGTCCCCGGCGGCGGGCCGGCGCACCGGGAGCAGATCTGCCGCGAGCTGATCGCGGTGTACCGGCCGGGGTGCAACGACCAGCAGTACGACCAGGCCTGGAAGGACGAGTGGATCGGTGACTACGAGGCGCCGACGACCAGTTCGGTCACCAGGCGCGGTCCCGATCAGGCCTGAGTCACTGAGTCACGGCCTTGCTGATGCGGCGCAGGGCCCGGCGGATGGCGCGGTCCTTGGCCGGCTTGCCCTCTACCGACCAGGAGTTCTTCCTGTTGATGTCGAACCACACCAGCCCGGCCAGGTGCCAGTGCACGATGCCGGAGAACAGGTTCGCCACCTGCCGGGCCGCGCCGGCACCGTCGCCGACCCCGGTCTCGGCCAGGTAGATCGGTCTGCGGGTCAGCCGGCGCAGGTCGCGCAGCTGATAGCGGAACACGTCGTTGAACGTCTGACCGCCGCCGATATAGCCGTCCATGCCGATCCAGTCGACGTACTTGTTGCCGGGGAACCACAGTCCGGCCGGGTAGGCCCGCTTGCCTGACGTGGAGACCGAGTACTGGTGGGTCGGGTCCCAGGACCAGATCACGTTGTGCACGTGGTCACGGGCGAACACGTCATGCAGATGCCGCCAGGCCGCCTTGAACACCTTGGGCGAGGTGTCCGGCATCCCCCACGGATACCACCAGCCGTTCATCTCGTGGCCGAAGGACAAGACGACCGTGCAGCCGAACGTCCTGACCTGGTCGGCGTAGGCCGTGATGTCGCTGTCGTAGGCACCGGCGGCCAATTCGGCCATGCTGATCCGCCGCGGGTTGAGCTGGATCAAGGGCAGCGCGTGCAGCGCGACCGCGGCCTGAGCCTCACCGCGCTGGAACGGGCCGGGGAACGGGTTGTAGAACTCGACGATCCGCAAGTGAGCGCCGGTGTAATGGCGGAACGAGGCCACGTTGGCGGCGAAGTTGCCGCTGGTGGCGATGCCGGTGAAGGGCTCGGGGATCTGGCCCTGGCACGGCTTGTTGACCCGCGGGTAAACCAGCGCCTTCCTGGACGGTGACGCCGACGGCGACGGCGAACGGCTGCCGTCGCTGGTCGCGGCGGGCGACGAGGCGTGCGAGGCCAGCCAGACTCCGGCGAACGGCACCACCGCGAGCAGGGCGACGGCCCACCCGATGATGATGGAGGTCCTGCGCGTCACGACTGCGGCTTGTCGATGGTGACCGGCTTGGGGTACTGGCTGACGCCGGTTCGGTAGGCCTCGATCGCCGCGGCGCGGCCGGCCAGTTGCCAGGGGCTCTTGCGGTTCTCCTCGAACCAGATCAGCCCGGCCAGGTTGTACTGGTGAATGCCCGCGAAGAGATCGTTGATCTGGGTCACCTCGGCCGACTCTTTCGCGACCCCGGTTTCGGCCAGGTACAGGAGTTTGCCGGTAGCCACGGACCGGATGTAGGCGATCTGATGCGCGAAGATCTCGCGGAAGTTTTGCGGCTGACCGTTGGTGTCGAGACTCAGATAGCCGTCGAGCCCGATCCAGTCGACGTAGTCGTTACCCGGATACCATTCGCTGGCCGGGGTGGCGATCTTGGTCGGCGTGACCTGGTCGTATTGATGGGAAGGGTCCCAGGACCAGATCACGTTGGTGGCGCCCGCTTGGACAAAGAGGTCGTGGACATGCCGCCAGGCCTTGATGAAGGTGGCCGGGGTGTTCCACGGCCTGCCCCAGCGATACCACCAGCCGTTCATCTCGTGGCCGAACGAGATGACGATGCAGTAGCCGAATGCCTTGACCGCGTCGGCGTACGCCCTGATTTTCGCGTCATCGGCGCGGTTAGCGATTTTGCGGAGCGTGAGCTTGTTGTATTTGCCCGGGTTCAGCTGCACGAGCGGAAGGGCGTGCTGCGCGACGGCGTAGGCGGCCGCGGTCTCGTCGAACTTGGCCGGGAAAGAACTGTAGAACTCGATGATGCTCACCTTCGACTTGGTCGCGGCAGTGAAGGCGTTGACGGCGACCGGCGAGACCTTGGTGAGGGCGACGCCGGTGAACGGCTGGCTGGCCCTGATCGTGTTATCGCACCGGGATGCCTTCATGAGCTGCGTGGTCAGAGGCGGCGCGACGGTCGGCGGCGGGTTCAGCGACGGCAGCTTCGTATGGTGGGTGCCGTTCAGGATGCCGCCGAGCACGCCGGCCAGCACAACCGGCATCGCCAGCGATGCGAGGATCTTGACGTTCATCCGCACGGGTTCGGTTTCTGTGACTGCCGGGCCTTCACGCTCGCGGTCAGCGTGACCTGCGACTTGGGCAGGCTCCAGATCAGCACCCGTTTGCTGACCGTGGAGTTGGTCGTCAGCCGCTGGTAGCCGTAGTTGTGCAGGATGCGCCGCAGGTGCGGGAAGGAGTTGGCGTCGGAGGCGTCGATCATGACCACCGAGAAGCAATGGCCCTTCACCATTCTGCGGGTGTAGTCGGACGGTGTCCCGTAGAACGTCCGCCAGGCCGTCGGGGGGATGCCGGGGAGGTAGTACTCGCCTACCGTGCTGGAACCGTCATCGAGGATCATGCTGTGCTTGACGAAATGGCCGCCGACGACCGGCCAGACCGAGCTGGCGACCTCTGCCGCCGGGCCGCGGAACTGGACTCGCTCGACCCGGCCGACGATCAGCATGGTGATGACCGTGACGACCGCGGCGGTGGTGGCGACGATCTTGCCCCAGTGCCGTTGCCGGCCGAGCCATTGCCGCCAGGCCCCCAGGGCGTAGCCGGCGGCAAGGGCGGCGAACGGCAGGCCGAAGCCCATGTTCTCGTCCAGCGAGGTGATCTGGTGCAGCCTGGCCTGGTCGACCGGCACCAGCACCGCCCCCAGCACGAGCAGGCACAAGAACGCGGTGGCGGTCGCGGGCATCCGCTTGACCACGCTGACCCAGATGCCGGCCAGCGCGATTAGCACGATCAGGCCGGTCATCAGCAGCGCGTGAGCCAGCACGCTGAGGGCCGAGCTGGACAGGCCGGCCTGCGGTGACCGGCGGATCAGGCTGTCGACCACCCCGTAGGCGAGGTTGGTGCCGCCGAGCATCAGGACCGCGGCGTCGATCATGGCGGTGCTGACCGCCACCGAGACGGCCAGGAAGAGCGACTGCAGGCGGCCCTTGCTCCAGCCGTACAGCACGATCGTGCCGATAATCAGCGGATCCCAGGCGGTCGTGGCGTACTTGGTCGCGTTGGCGGCGGCCAGCGCGAGCGGGCAGAGCACCAGCCAGCCGATGCCGCCGTCCCGCATCCGGACGGCCGCGTGCAGCGCCAGCACGAGCAGGAACAAGGCCATCGGGTCGAAGGTCGCGGCCGCGCCAAGGTGGACGATAATGCCGCAGACCGCGAACAGCAGCGCCGCCAGTACGCCCGACATCCGGCCGAACATCCGGTCGCCCATGTGATACACGAGTGCGGTTGCCCCGAGCATGAACAGCAGGGACGGGATGCGGGCGGCGATGGTGCCGCCGATCGAGTCGAGAAAGCCGGCCACCGGCGGATAGATCACCGGAAGGCCGGGGAAGTTCGGCGCGGCGCCGAGGAGCGCCTTCCAGCCCTGCCGGGCCACGGTCAGGTAGAGCGCCTCGTCCGAGTAGGCACCGGTACGCCACATCCAGGGCAGGGTGAGCGTGGCCTGAGCGGCCAGGATCGACCACATCGCCCAGGCTTCGGCCATCCGCGCCTTCAGCGGCTGCAGCCGCTCCAGCCAAGCATTCAAGACGGCAGGACCTAAGCCGCGTAGGTGCCGGACGGTACCGGCTCAGCCGCAGGCTCGCCGGACCCGGACGGGCCGAGGACGAGCTCGGCGCCCTTCTGGCGGGTCGTCCAGCCCTGCTTGAGCAGGGTCGCGGTGCCCCAGGCGCGCAGGATCCTGGCCAGCATGATGCCGGACCAGACCGCCGACACCGGCCGTAGCAGGACGAGCCCGACGCGATCGGCGAACGTCTCGTCGCTGCGCTTGTAGCACAGCGTGCGCAGGGCGTTCGGCACGGACAGGATCAGCATCGCGATCGCCGTCCTGACCAGCACGGGCTCACCCAGCGGCCAGGTCGCGATCAGGAGTATCACCAGCGTCACCGAGGTCAGGAACCCCTGGATGCCGATCACGGTGAGCCACCAGACGTACGACAGGAAGGGCCGGTACCTGATCCGCCAGAAATTCCGCACCGCCCGGCCGCGGGCCCACCTGAGCCGCTGCCTCATATGGTGTCCCCAGCTCTCGGGCCACATCGTGAGCCCGACCGCGGTGAGCTGCTGGACTGCCCGGCCGTCGGTGCTCCCGCACAGGGCGAGCAGGGAGTCGTCGCCGAGAATGACCCGGCGGCCGAAGAACACCTCGTCCCGGTAGACGGCCAGGTACTTACGGATCAGCTCGGCCCGGTACAGCGCATACGGGCCACGGTTGGTGTACATGTCGCCGACGACCGACCACGCGGCTCCGATGACCGCCTGGGCGTACAGCTGCAGGCAGCACTGGATCCGGGTCAGGAAGTTCTCGTAGGCATTGAAGCCCATCTCGATTCCCGCGACCGACTGGACCTCGCTGTCCTGGAACGGCTTGAGGCCTTCCTCGATCGCCCGGTAATCGATCGTGGTATCGGAGTCGATCGTGATGAAGATGTCCGCCTCGGGTACCCGCTCGAACACGTACGCGTGGGCCCGGCGCTTGCCCTGGTTCTGCTGCCGCGTCCAGCGGATCTCGGTGCCGTTCGACCAGGTGCCGACCCAGTAGTCGACCAGGGCCGAGTAGTCGGTCTTGGATCCGTCGTCCACGATCCAGATCAGCTGGGGCGGCCTGGTCTGGTTCATCATCG
>DASWAH010000357.1:0-12696 GCA_036391235.1 Streptosporangiaceae bacterium | reverse complement strand
ATCGGTGCCGCAGGCGGTGGAATCCTGCGCGTGCTGGTCAGGCCAGCGCGGCCGGCGTGGTTCAGGCCGGGACAGCACGTCGCGCTGAGCCGGCCCGGCGTCACCACCAGGACCTACTCGATCGCCAACCTGCCAGGGCCGGCTGCCCGCGACGGGCTCGAACTCAACGTGCGGCTGCGAGCAGGCGGAGCAATGAGCGGCTGGCCGACCGCGGCGACCCCCGGTGACCTGGTCCGGCTGGGCCAGCCGGCCGGCGAATGCTGCTACCTGCCCAGGACCGACCGCGGAAACGACGGCGGCCAGCCGGACGGGCCGCTGCTGCTAGCCGGCACCGGTACCGGGATCGCGCCGCTGGTCGCCGGTTTCGTGGCGGTCCTGCGTGCTCGGCCAGGGCGCGGATATCGCCGCGGTCGTCCTGGCCGAGCTGACCAGGCTGACCGGGCTGACCAGGCTGGGCGCCGATCCGGCCGCGGTCCGGGCCTTGCTGTGCGGCGGGCCTGGCTCGGTGAGGCGGATGCGGCGCCGGTTGTTCCTGGCCGGCCTGCCGCTGGCCGCGATCGGTGCCGATCAGTTCGTTCCGGCGGGTTCCTGAGGTCTCAGAACCCGCTTCCGCCGGCCGGCCGGGGCGGCTCGCCACGCCCCGGCCGGCCCCTCAGGAGAGCCGCTCCCGGTCAGGGCGGCCCGAGATCGATGCGGCCGTTGGCGTAGCTGCCGTTCTCCGCGTGGCCGTTGCTGCCGGCCACCTCGGCCAGAGTGCGGGCCTCCTTGTTCTCCCAGTCCGCGATGCTGCGCAGCATGCCCTCGGTATAGGCGCGCAGGTGGGCCCGGTATACCTCGCCGAACGTCCGCAGGTAGGCGAGCTCGGCCTTCAGCGCACTGCGGTCGGTCTCCAGGTGCTCGTCCTCGACCGGCGCGTTCAGCGTGGCGATGGCCGCCTCCCTGGCCCGGTCCGACGCTTCCTCCAGCACCAGGTCGGCGTGCTCCTGGGCCTCGGTCAGGATCTCGTCCCGCCGTGACCGGGCCTCCTCGGTGAGCCGGTGGCTGTAGGCCTGCGCGTCCGCCACGTACCGGTCGGCGGTGAGCTGCGCGTTCGACAGGATCCTGACCGCGTGCACATGCGCGTCCTCGCGGCCGAACAGCACGCCATCGCCTTGCTTCATGCCGGTGATGATCCGCCGCCGCAGCCGCTCCACCTCGTTCCACAAGGAGACCTTCTCGTTCAGCAGCGTGACCAGCTCGCGCTCCACGTCCTGCAGGAACGCGCGCACGCTCTCCTCGTCGAAGCCGCGGCGGCCGAGCCGCGACAGCGGGAACGTCACCGCCTGCACCTCGTCGGGCGTCAGCCGCTTCTGATCTTCCTGCCACGCCACGGTCATGGCTCACTCCACCCGAAGTCCTCGACGTGTATCTGTTCTCGCGGCGCTCCCGCCGATGTCAGCCGGGCGGCCGTGTCACTCACCATCTCGGTCGGCCCGGCGAGGTAGATGTCGTGCCCCGACCAGTTCCCGGCCCGCAGCACGACGTCGGGCACCCGGCCGGTCTCGCCACGGAACCTCGGGTCGGAGGTGACGGTCGGCACCAGCGTCAGCCAGTGATACTCGGCCGCCAGCTTCTCCAGGCTGGCCAGGTCGTACAGGCCCTCGGCGGTCCTGGCGCAGAAGAACAGGTGCACGTGCGGCGGCACCCGCTGGGCCGCGATCTGCTCGGTGATCGCCTTGAGCGGAGCCAGGCCGGTACTGCCAGCCACCAGCAGGACGTCGCGGCCGGTGCCGCCCTCCAGGGTCAGCACGCCGACCGGCGGCCCCAGCCGGAGCGTGCCGCCGACGGCCTGGCCGTAGGTCAGCGCCATGCTCACGGCGCCGCCGTCGATGAGCCGGACGTGGAAGTCCAGCGTGCCGTCCTCCCGCGGAGCGTTGGCGATCGAGTAATACCGCCACAGCCTGGGCCGGTGCGGCGACTCGACCGCAACCGACTGGCCGGGCGCGAAGTCCAGCCGGGGCTCCGGCCTGACCTGCAGCACCGAGATGTCGAAGGCGCGCCGCTCGCACGAGATCACCGTGCCCTGCCAGGTGGCCGGGCGCACGGCCTCGTCGGCCTGCGCGGCCGTCACCATGACCTGGGCGACCAGGGAGTAGGCCTCCTGCCAGTCGGCGGCTAGGTCGGCCGTCCAGCCCTCGCCCGCGAAATGCGCGATCGTGGTCAGCAGGCTGTCGCCGACGGCCTCGTAATGCTCGGCCACCGCGCCGAACTTGCGATGGTCGCGGCCCAGCCCCTGCAAGAACACGGTGAGGTCGTCGACCCGGTCGACCTGGGCCACGATCTGCGCTAAAGCGCCGATCAGGTGCTCGCGCTGCGCCTTCATCGAGATCGGGAACAGCTCTCGTACCTGCGGATGCTTGATGAACAGGTCGGAGTAGAAGAAGAGGGGAACCTCGTCGCCGTACATGGCGACCTTGGCGAAGCTGTCCTTCAGGCGCAGGACGTCCACGCACCGCTCCTTCTGTCCTGACGCGGCCGGGCTGTCGCCGGAGCGCGCCAGGCGGGGGGAGGGTAGTCCCGCCTGGCGCGGCGGCGGACGGCCTGCGGCCTGTCCGATTGAGGCCGCTGAGCAGGCAACGGCCCCGGCGAGAGTGCCACTGCAAATGCTGCTGAAAGTTGCGATGCGAGACATCGGTCACCTGACCGATATTCGTCCACGGCGCCCGCTGGCGCGCCCTCCCGCCGCCCGCCGCCCGCGCGCCTGCCGCCTCCCGGCCCGGCCGCCCAGCAGGAAAGAGGGGGCAAATTGCCGTGCTATACCCGTGGCTAGTCACCCCCCTTTCCTGCAATCGTTTGCGTCGCGATGCCGCCGCGGCTGCGGGGCCGGACCAAATCGGAGGGCCGGGCGGGTGCTGCGGCTAGCCGAGCAGTTCGTCGGCGGCGGCGGCGAACAGCGCGGTGTGCGCGTCCACGTCGGCGCCGGTGGTCGCCGGGCACATGAGCGCCATGTTGTGGAACGGCGTGATCAGCACTCCGCGGTTGGCCAGGTACAGGTGCAGGTACTCATCGAGCGCCTCGTCGGCCGCGGCCTGCGACTCACCGCCTGACCGCGGCGGCTGCGGGCAGAACCGGTACTCGGCCCTGGCCCCGAGCTGCACGATGTTCCAGGGCAGGGAACGACTGGCGATGACCTCGCGGGCTCCGGCGGTGAACCGGTCGGCGAGCCCGATCATGCCGGCGAACGCCTCGGCCGTCAGCACCTGCTCGAGGGTGGCTCGCATGGCCGCGACCGAAAGCGCGTTGCCGGCCAGCGTGCCACCTACGCCGCCGGTGTCGACAATGTCGGCGGTGGCGTCGGCCAGGATCTGGTCGGCGAGTGCGGCCGACAAGCCGAACGCCCCGCACGGGATGCCGCCGCCGATGGACTTGCCGATCGTCACCAGGTCGGGTTGCAGGTCCCAGGCCCGCGTGCACCCGCCGGGCCCGGCACTGAACGTGTGCGTCTCGTCATTGATCAGCAGTGTCCCGTGCGCCCTGGTCAGCTCGCGGACGGTGGCGAGGTAGCCGGGCTCGGGCAGCACGATGCCGATGTTGGTCAGGGCCGGCTCCATCAGCACAGCCGCGACGTCGCCGTGGGCGAGTTCGCGTTCGAGCGCGGCCACGTCGTTGAACTCGGCCACCCGGGTGGTCTGGGCCGGGTCGACCGGTGCGCCGGTATTACCTGGCCGACTGCGCGGGCCGTCAGGCGTCGCGATGATGAACGACTCGTCGACGCTGCCGTGGTAACAGTACGAATAGACCAGTATCTTCGGCCGCTTGGTGATCTGGCGGACCAGCCGGAGCGCCCACCGGTTGGCGTCGGTCGCGGACAGCGTGAAGGTCCAGTGGCTCGGCCCGAACCGGCGGGCCAGCTCGGCGGCCACCCACTCGGCGTCGGTGGTCGGCAGCATGGTGGTCGCCCCGCCCAGGTCGCCGTACCGCTGGGCCACCGCGGCCTGCACGGGGGCGGGCGAGTGACCGGCCATCGCACCGGTGTCGCCCAGGCAGAAGTCGGTGAAAATGTTCCCGTCCAGGTCGGTCAGCCGGGCGCCATGCGCGGTCGCCAGGTACAGCGGGAAACCGCCTGGCCACATCCGCATCCAGGTCATCGGCACGCCGCCGAGCAGGTGCTGACCTGCGTCGGCGAATGCCTTCCGCGATTGCGGGTGAGCGGCGGCGTACTGGCTGCGTTCCCTGGCGATCAGCACGCCGAGCCGCTCGCGGTCGATCACCGCGTGTCCGTCGTCCGTGCTGTTCCGCGCGCTGACCTGCTGACCTTCACCCATGCCATGCTCCCCTCCGTGGCAGGAGAGTATCGCGGCCCGTCAGCGTCGGTCCCCCCGCCTACACTGGCGCGGTGACCTCGCCTGCCGCAGGAGCCGGAACCGCGTCCACGCCCCGGGAGGTCCTGGAGCGGGTCTTCGGCTATGACTCGTTCCGCGGGCGGCAGCAGGAGATCATCGAGCACCTGATCGACGGCGGCGACGCGCTGGTCCTGATGCCGACCGGCGGGGGCAAGTCGCTCTGCTATCAGATCCCAGCGATGGTCAGGCCGGGCACCGGCGTCGTCATCTCGCCGCTCATCGCGCTGATGCAGGACCAGGTCGACGCGCTGCGCGCGGCGGGCGTGCGGGCCGGATTCCTGAACTCCACCCAGGACGCGCCGCAGCGCCGGGCAACCGAGGCCGACTTCCTGGCCGGCCAGCTCGACCTCCTGTACCTGGCGCCGGAGCGGCTGCGGTCAGAATCGGCCCTGCGGCTGCTGGCCCGCGGCTCGGTCAGCTTGTTCGCGATCGACGAGGCGCACTGCGTCTCGCAATGGGGTCACGACTTCCGGCCCGACTACCTCGCCCTGTCGGCGCTGCACGAGCGCTGGCCGGATGTGCCGCGGGTTGCCCTGACCGCGACTGCGACCCAGGCGACCAGGGCGGAGATCATCAGCCGGCTGAACCTCGGGGAGGCCAGGCAGTTCGTGGCCAGCTTCGACCGGCCGAACATCCAGTACCGGATCGAGCCCAAGTCCGAGCCGCTCAAGCAGCTGCTCACCCTGCTGAGGACCGAGCATGCCGGCGACGCGGGGATCGTGTACTGCCTGTCGAGAGCGTCGGTGGAGAAGACGGCCGAGTTCCTGGGCCGGAACGGGATCACCGCGCTGCCGTACCACGCGGGCCTGCCGGCGGCCGCCCGCACCGCCAATCAGGCCAGGTTCCTGCGCGAAGACGGATTGGTGATGGTGGCCACGATCGCGTTCGGCATGGGCATCGACAAGCCGGACGTGCGGTTCGTGGCCCACCTGGACCTGCCGAAGTCGGTCGAGACGTACTACCAGGAGACCGGCCGGGCCGGCCGGGACGGACTGCCCGCCACCGCCTGGCTCGGATACGGGCTCGCCGACGTGGTGCTGCAGCGGCGGCTGATCGACGGCTCCGAGGGCGACGCCGCGCACCGTCGGCGGCTGGCCGCGCACCTGGATGCGATGCTGGCCCTCTGCGAGACGGTGGAGTGCCGCCGGTCCCAGCTGCTCGGGTACTTCGGCGAAACGGCTCAGGACTGCGGGAACTGCGACACCTGCCTGACGCCGCCGCAGACCTGGGACGGCACGACCGCGGCCCAGAAACTGCTGTCGGCGGTGTACCGGCTGCAGCGCGAGCGGAGCCAGCGTTTCGGGGCCGGCCAGGTCATCGACATCCTGCTCGGTCGCAAGACCCAGAAGGTCATCGAGAACGACCACGCATCGCTGACGGTGTTCGGCATCGGCGAGGAACTGAGCGAGCGGGAATGGCGCGGCGTCGTCCGCCAGCTACTGGCCAGGGGACTACTCGCCGTCGTCGGCGATTACGGCACGCTCTCGCTGACTCAGGCCAGCGCGGCCGTGCTGGCCGGGGAACGGAAGGTGCCGCTGCGGCACGACCCGGCCCCGGTCAGGGGCCGCGCGGCCAGGGCGGCGCGACCGGCCGGGGCGGCGGCCGCGGCCGAGCTGCCGCCCGAGGCGGCGGGCCGGTTCGAGGAGCTGCGCGCCTGGCGGGCCGAGGCGGCCAGGGAGCAGGGCGTTCCGGCCTACGTGATCTTCCACGATGCGACGCTGCGGCAGATCGCCGCGCAGCCGCCGTCCTGCCTGGCCGACCTCAGCGGGATCAGCGGCGTCGGCGAGGCCAAGCTGGCCAGGTACGGCGAGCAGCTGGTCGAGCTGTTCAGTCCGGCCGCCGCGAATTAGACGGGAACCAGCAAGTGGGCCGGCGCCTCTAACGGGAGAGAAGGAGGGCGCCATGGCCTCGCTGCCCGTCCGTCGGCTCCGTCCGGCCCGTCGCGCCCGGCGCCGGGTAGTCGCCGCAGCGCTCGGCGTTGGGGGCGCGGCCGTGGCGATGATCGCCGGCGCCGTCCTGACCGACGCCGCGACCCCCATAAGGAGCACCTGCTGCCTGCCCGGGCCGGCCAGCGCGGCCGGGCTCGTCCGCTCACACTGGTCCGTGCTGCCGTCCTCACCGCTCGGCCCGCGATCAGACCCGATCCTGGCCTGGACCGGGTACGGGCTGCTCGAGCTCGGCGGGGTCAGGAACGGGGTGCTGCACCGGGACGGCGCGATCTTCGACCCGACCCGGGGGCGGTGGCGGCGGATCGCCGCGGTGCCAGATTCCGTCGGGCTGCGCGGCGCGGCGGCGGTGTGGACGGGCGTGGGCGATCACCGGCTGTTCGTCACCAACGGCAAGGTGGCCGGCCTGTATGACCCGGACGCAAACCGGTGGTCGACGACCAGGCTGCCGCGGACGCTGGCCGGCCGCACGCTGTACGCGCCGGTCTCGACCGGGCACGCCGTCATCCTCGCCGCGACGGCAGCACCCTCCGGCCGGCCAGGACTGGCCGTGGCCGCCTTCAACCTGGCCCGGCACGCGTGGCGGATGATCACCCCGCGTTTGCCCGCGCGGCACCCGCCGGGCGCGGTCTCGATGGTCGCGACCTGGCACCGGGTGATCTTCTGGTCGATGTGGTCACGCAGCCGGCGTACCGCGGACGGCGGCACCATCGTGTCCGGCGTCGACGTGCTGGTCTGGCACCACAGCCGGTGGAGCGTGCGGACGGGTCACTGGCCGCAGCACCGGGTCGTCGAAGGTGCGACGTTCGCGCAGTTCCGGATCCTGGTCCCGCCCGGCCAGTTCTGGTGCGGTCCGTGCCCGGCCCCGTTCAGCGAATCGCCTGCCCGGTTCGCTGACCCGTCCACGCTGGTTCTCTCGGCCATTCCGAAGAGCCCGCTCGTCACCAGCCCGCTGGCCCAGCCGCCGATCTGGCTCTGGAACGGAACTACCGTGCTGGCCGCGAACGCAAGCGGCGCCAGCACGGCTGCCCCGGACGGCCGCCTGGATGGCCTGGCCGCCTACGACCGCTGGTCAGGCCGGTGGCACCGGCTGCCCCGGGCGCCGGGACGGCCGGCCCTGGCCGGGCCGCCGGTCCTGGCCGGCCGGCAGCTGCTCGTGCTCAAGCTCGACGGCGGACTGCTGGCTCTGGGGGGCAGGCTCCCGCGAGCCGCCGCGGGCTAGGTGCGGTTGGCGAAGATCCGGTTGCGGTGCCCGAGGTTGAGTACCGGGCGCCTGGAGTTCGGGACCGGCTGCCGCAACCGGTTGAGACCGATCAGGTTCCTGACTACCTCGTTGTCCCGGGTGCCCGCGGTCAGCGTGACGCCGATGCCGTGGTTGCCGCTGATGATGTTGAGGTTGTGCGGGCCGAACCGCCCGATCTTGTTGTTCCAGGCCTTGCCGCCGATCAGCACTCCGCCGCGGTCGTTTCCGACGGCCGAGCGGCCGGTCACTTCGGTGCCGACGACGCTACGGAACACCAGGTTCCCGTTCGCCCAGCCGGTGATTGCGATGCCGTACCCGCGATTGCCGGAGAACGCGTTCTGCGGGATGACCGAGCGGAGGTTGCCGCCGACGATGTTGCCGTGCGCGTGCCCGGTGATCAGCAGGCCGTCGCGGCCGTTGGGCAGCGCGGCGTTGCCCTTGGTGGACAGGCCCACGATGTCGGGCTCGATCGTCACCCCGCGGGCGCGTCCGGCCAGCTCGATGCCGTTGCCGCGGTTGCCGGAGAACACGTTGGTCCTGACCAGGTTGTTACCGCCGACCGAGGTGATCAGCAAGCCGTTGTGGCCGTTCGGGGCCGCCCCCTTGAACGCGAACAGCCCGCCGAAGGTGTTGAACGTCGTGAACCCGCGGGCCAGGCCGGTGACGGCGATGCCGTTGGCGTGGTTCCCGGCGGACACGTTGCCGAGCGGGATCACGCCGCCGACCTGAGTCTTCGAGGATGTGCCATCGACCAGGATGCCGTTGCGGCCGTTGGCCACGATCGTGGCGTTGTTGGCACCCACGCCGAAGAAATTGCCCTGGACCACGGTGTCGTAAGAGTCGGTGATCCGCAGCCCGTTGCCGCCGTTGCCGCTGAGGACGTTGTAGTAGACGAACGGGTTGTTCACGAACTTGCAGCCGGTCAGCGAGTTGTGCGGGGCGTGATCGATCCACACCCCGGCGCCGTGGTTGCCGAGCCTCCTGTCGCCCTTGGCCGCCGTGCCGACGAAGTTGCCGTTCAGCATGTTGCCGGCCGCGCCGTCCGCGATGACCACGCCGGATCCGCGGTTGCCGGAGATCTGGTTGCCCAGCGGCGGGACGACGAAGACCGGCGTCTGCGTGCCCTTGTCCCCGGTCGGGTTGTTGACCTGCCCGGTCGCGGAGTCGGTGAACACCGTGCCGCCGATCTCGTTGTGCCGGGACCGGCCCGTGATCCGCAGGCCGTCCCGCCCGTTGCCGATCGCGGCCGTGCCGGCCGGGTTGGTGCCGATCCGGTTCGCGGCCACGGTGTCGCGCGACGACCCCGACAGCACGACCCCGCTGCCGCGGTTGCCGGAAATGACGTTCGCTGTCGCGCCGGAGACACCCGACGGGTTCAGCCCGATGATCTCCCGGTCCGAGCCGGGCGCAACGTACACGCCATCCCCGCCGTTGCCGAACGCGCGACCCGACAGGTTCAGGCCGATGTAGTCCAGATCGAGGGTGACCGCGCTAGCCCGGAGCGTCACCCCGTTGCCGGCCGCGTTGTCCACGGCCAGACCAAGCAGCGCGGAGTGGTCGGCCGGCCGGGCGAACTGCAACCCCCCGTGCCGGTTGCAGTTGATCTCGACCACCGGAGACCGGCCCCGCCGGAAGCCGGGCGCCGAGCGGCCGTCGATGATCACGTGCCTGACTATCGCCGGAAGCGTGCTGGACAGCCGGATCGTCCCGCGGACGGCGAACCCGATCACCGTGACGGACGTGCGGCGGCCGGCGTTCGCGGCACTGATCGCCGCGCGCAGCGAGCCTGGGCCGGAGTCATGCGTATTCCGCACCAGCACGAGGTGCACGGGCGGCTTGCCGTGCTGAGCTGTCAGGGGTGCGGCGGGGGAGGCCGGGCTGGCGGCCACGGCAACGCTGACGGCGATGGCGAACATGCGGTCCCTCTTCCCGGGCAGGCGGCAGACCCAGGAAGTATCCGCTGGTCAGGAGCCTGATTCCAGGACCGTCAGGCGGGTGGCCAGGCAAGATGCGGTCAATCTCACGGCATGGCATAGCAAAGGCGGCGGGCGCTGGTGAGTGCCCGCCGCCTCTGCCGTGCCGTCAGACGCCCGCGGGCAACCCGGCGAGCGCCTGGCTGATCACCTCATCCGACAAGTCGAGGTCGCGCATCTCGCCGTGCAGGTAATCGCCGTAGGCCTGCAGGTCGAGCAGGCCGTGGCCGCACAGCGCGGTCAGGATGACCTTTTCCTCGCCGGTCTCCTTGCACCGCAGCGCCTCCTCGATGCAGGCGGCGACGGCATGCGTCGGCTCGGGCGCCGGGACGATGCCCTCGGCCCTGGCAAACCGCAGGCCCGCCGCAAAGCACTCGGACTGGGGCTTGGCGACCGCCTCGATCAGGCCCAGCTCGTAGATGTGGGACAGCAGCGGGGACATGCCGTGATACCGCAGGCCGCCGGCGTGAATGGGGTCGGGGATGAACTCATGCCCGAGGGTGTGCATCTTCAGCAGCGGGGTGAACCCGGCCGTGTCGCCGAAATCGTAGGCGTAGGTGCCGCGGGTGAAGGACGGGCAGGCGGCCGGCTCGACCGCCCGGATCACCGGGTTCATCCGGCCGGCCAGCTTCTCCCGCAGGAACGGGAAGGCCAGGCCGCCGAAGTTGGAACCGCCGCCGGTGCACCCGACGATGAGGTCAGGTGTATCGCCGGCCTGGGCGAGCTGCTTGATCGCTTCCTCGCCGATCACGGTCTGGTGCATCAGCACGTGGTTCAGGACGCTGCCGAGCGAGTACCTCGTGTCGTCGTGGCTGGCCGCCACCTCGACCGCCTCGCTGATGGCGATGCCCAGGCTCCCGGTGGAGTCCGGGTGCGCGGCCAGGATCGCGCGGCCGGCGTTGGTGACGTCGGAGGGGCTCGGGTGCACGGTCGCGCCGTAGGTCTCCATCAGCAGCTTGCGGTACGGCTTCTGGTCGAAGGACGACCTGACCATCCAGACTTCCAGGTCGATGCCGAACTGCGCGCAGGCGAAGGCCAGCGAGCTGCCCCACTGGCCGGCCCCGGTTTCCGTGGTCAGCTTCGTCACCCCGTCGACGGCGTTGTAGTACGCCTGCGGGACGGCGGTGTTGGGCTTGTGCGAGCCGGCCGGGCTGACGCCCTCGTACTTGTAGTAGATCTTGGCCGGGGTGCCCAGCTCCCGTTCCAGCCGCCGGGCCCTGAACAACGGGGTCGGCCGCCACAACCGGTACACGTCGAGCACCGGCTCGGGGATCGCGATGTGCCGGTCGCCCGACACCTCCTGCATGATCAGGGCCATCGGGAACAGCGGCGCCAGGTCGTCTGGCCCGACCGGCTGCCGGGTACCAGGGTGCAGCGGCGGCGGTGGCGGCGCGGGCAGGTCGGGGATGATGTTGTACCACTGCTGAGGCATCTCGGATTCCTGCAGAAGGTACTTGACCTGGTTCGACATGATTCCCTCCCGAGTGAAACCGGTAGCAGCGGGTGCCGGTTAGGTGACAACAACCTAGCCCACCGCCGTGGCCCGCGACAGTTTGCCAGGCGACGTCCGGCCCGCCCGCCCGAGCCCTGGTTGCGAGTGAGTCGCAGCGGTGTGACCTGGATCGGATTCGGTTGCGGCTTACCCGGGTGCATGACATCGTTAGACGGTTAAGTCGGGCTCGCCGAGGCGTAACACGCTCGCGGGCCGGCCAGGTCTGGCCGCGGAGGGGCGGTGCCACTGGCCGGCGGGTGCGCAGCAGTCCGGCGAGCGCTTCACGGGGTCGGCGGTAGCGGAGGTACGTGGTCGTGTCGGTGCGGGCAGTTTCCTCGCTTGCCGCGACCTGCGCTGCACGCCGGCGGTCTGACTAGCCATGGCGGGAGTGCGCAGGGGCCGGCGCAAGCCAGGCGAGCCAGAACCAGACGATGACTTCGGCCGTGGCCGGGATCCGCTGGCCGGCGACGCCGACATCAACGCGGATGAGTGGCTGAATCCGTTCCGGGTCGGCCGGTCGGCGACCCCGGTCATGTCGGTCCGCCCCAACCGGGCGTCAGGAAACGGCCAGGACGCGGGCGCCGAGGCGGACTACGCGGCGGGTTACGCGTGGGATCAGGGTCAGCGTGGGCCCGAAGCCGGGTACGGGCCCGATTTTGGGTTGCCGCCGCCCGCCGCCGCGCCTGGCCCGGTAGAGCCCGGTTCCTTGCCATCGGCCGGAGCGTGGGCGGCCGGATTGCGGGAGCATGCGACGCGGTCCGGCCAGGAACCGGTCCATCCGCGGTCAGGGCGCGGCGACCAGCCAGGGCCAGGGAGGGCCACGCCGCCCGGCTACCAGCGTGAGCCTGAGTATCAGGGTGAGCCTGAGTACCGGGGCGAGTCTGGCTACCGGGGCGAGTCTGGCTACGGCGAGTTCCGGCGGCGTGGCCCCGCGGGCCAAGCCGACCAGGGCCGGCCTGGCGGTCCCGGTGGCACAGGTCCGCGCGGCGGGGCCGCCGGCCCGCAACGCTACGGGCCGCCAGGAGCACGGCCAGGACGCGACGGGCACGACGGACGCGCGGAGGAGCGTTTCCCGCCACCCCCGCGGCAACCGCGCCGGCCGGGACCCGGATATGACGCGGACGGGCCGCAGGGATACGAGGCGCGGCCGGCCGGCCGCCCGTCCGGTCCCGCCCCCGGATATGGCGCGGCGCCAGGTCGCGGGCCCGGCAGTTACCAGGGCCCGCGTGACGCGGACTTCGCCGGCCGTGGACCAGCCGGCCCTGGACCAGCCGGCCCTGGACCAGCCGGCCCAGGAGGCCTGGCGCCCGGAGACCTGGCCGGGCCGCCAGGTCCTGGCCCGGCGGGACCCCTCAGCAGCCGGCCGGGCCGTCAGGTGCCGGGGCCCGATGGCCGGTTGCCCGGCCCGGTCCCGCCCGGCCCGGTCCCGCCCGGCCAGGCCCCGCGTGGCCCGGTGCCCAGCCGAGGCGGGCCTAACGGGTATCCGCCGCGCGGCGACAGCGACCTGCCGCGCCGGAACGGTCCCGGTTACCGGCCGGACGCCGAGTACCGGCCTGGTCCGGAGCGCGGCTACGGGCCAGGCGAGTGGCCAGAACCTGCCCGGTACCCGCGCAGGCCGGGTCCTGGCGCGGGGGGTTACCGGCAAGAAGCGGGCTTCGGG
>DASWAH010000356.1:0-4046 GCA_036391235.1 Streptosporangiaceae bacterium | reverse complement strand
CGGCGGGGGAGCCGAGCTCGTCGGTCCGTTCCTCGATATCGAGGGTGTTCACGAACGCCCGCACCAGCTCCAGGCGGCCGGGCGCCGGCCCGATGCCCGCCGGACGGCGGGCCGGCTGGCTCCGCGGCGCCGGACGGCTCCGCTGCGCTACATCCGCGTTCATCGGGACCCCCTGACTCCGGCGCGCCGTTGCGTCACCACCATACGAGCCTAGCCGGTTGCGCGGGGTGGGCTGGTGAGCTACGGTCGAAGTAACCAGCTAAACCGGTTTGATGGTGACGCCGGTTTGCCGGTGATGCGGGGAACGAGGGAGGAGAAGCAGATGAATGAGTGGGTGATCATCGGCGTTCCGACCAGCGCGGGCGCGCACCATGCGGGCCAGGAGCTCGCTCCCGCGGCGCTGCGCGCGGCCGGGCTAGCGGAGCGGCTGCGAGCGAACGGGCTGCAGGTCGGCGACGGCGGAGACCTGCCCGGCGCGGTCTTCGAGCCCGATCCCGGTTCGCCGGACGCCAGGAACCTGGCCGCCGTGGTCCGGGTGGCCAGCGAGGTCGCCGACCGGGTGGCCGAGGTCATCAGCTCAGGCCAGCGACCGCTCGTCCTCGGCGGCGACTGCACGATCACGCTGGGCGCGGTGGCCGGCCTGCGGCGCGCCCACTCCGACGCCGGCCTGCTTTACGTCGACGGTGACGCCGACCTGGGCGTACCCGGCGACGGGGGATCGGGGATCTTCGACTCGATGGGGGTCGCCCACCTGCTTGGCCTGGGCGCTCCCGAGCTGGCCGGGCTGGCCGGCCAGCCGCCCCTGCTGGAGCCGGCCAGGCTCGCCATCCTCGGCTCTGACCCGCGCGAGACCACTGACGAGGGCCGCAAATTCCTGGCCGGGCGCGGCGTCAGCTTCGCCGAGGCTCCCGCGTTCGCGGCCGATCCGGCCGGCGTCGCCCGGCAGGCACTGACCCACATCGCCGCGGGCAGCGGCCCGCTGCTCGTCCACTTCGACGTCGACGTGGTCGACTCGGGTGACCTGCCGCTCGGCAACTTCCCGCATTACGGGTCGGGCGTGCGGCTCGAGCACGCGGTCAGCGCCTTGCGAGTACTGACCGCGCACCAGGACCTGGCCGGCCTCGTGCTCACCGAGGTCAACCCGACCCACGACCCGTCCGGCCGGGAGCTGGCCCGCCTGGCCGATGCGCTGGCCACCGCGCTCAGCCCGGCTGGCGGGCCGGGGCGGCCCCGGTGACCGGGGGACGGAACTGGCCCGATGCCTCTAGCCTGGGCGTGTGCGGGAAATCTCGGTCTTCAGCGGTACGGCCCACCCAGAACTGGCAGCCGAAATCTGCGGGCATCTCGGCGTGCCGCTGCGGCCGGCCACCGTGCGCCGGTTCGCCAACGACTGCCTGGAGGTCCAGCTGCAGGCGAACTGCCGGGAACGCGATGTCTTCCTGATCCAGCCGCTGTCCGCGCCCGTGCAGGAGCACCTGGTCGAACTGCTGCTGATGCTGGACGCGGCCCGAGGCGCGTCGGCCGCCCGGGTGACCGCCGTCATCCCGCATTACGCCTACGCCCGGTCGGACAAGAAGAACATGCCGCGGGTCTCGATCGGCGGCCGCCTGGTCGCGGACCTGCTGGTCGCGGCCGGTGCGAGCCGGGTCCTCACGATGACGCTGCACTCACCGCAGGTACACGGGTTCTTCTCGGTTCCGGTGGATCACCTGCACGCGCTGCGGGAGATCGCCGACCACTTCGCCGGCCAGGACCTGGCCGGGGCGGTGGTGGTCTCGCCCGACCTCGGCAATGCCAAGGCGGCCGCCGCGCTGGCCAAGATGCTGGGGCTGCCGGTCGCGGCGGGCGCGAAGGAGCGGCTGAGCGACGACAAGGTGACCATCACCTCGATCATCGGCGATGTGGCCGGACGCGACGTGATCGTGCTGGACGACGAGATCGCCCGCGGCACCACGATCGTCGAGATCCTGGACCGGCTCCGCGAGAACGGGGCCAGGTCGGTGCGCATCGCGTGCACGCACGGCCTGTTCTGCGACGGCGCGCTGAAGCGGATCGCGGCCCGGCCCGAGGTGCTGCAGATCGTCTGCACCAACTCGGTCGCGATGAGTGACGCCGAGGGCACCGCGAACAAGCTGCACGTCATCTCGGTCGCTCCGGCACTGGCCGAGGCGATAAGGCGGATCCACGAGGGCGAGTCGGTCAGCGCGCTGTTCCACGCCCAGTAGTCAGCCGCCCAGTAGCCGGCCGCCCGGTAGCCGTCGCCCGGTGCGCGACGTCACGAACCGCGGCTGACCGACCACTTCGCGATCTGCGCCCGCGAGCTGAAGCCGAGCTTGGCCATGATGTTGGCTACGTGCCGCGCGACGGTGGCGGGCGCGATGCCGAGCTCGGCTGCCACCGCCTTGTTGCCCAGGCCGCGCGCGATCGCGGCCGCGATCTGGAGTTCACGCGCGGTCAGCTCGTCGGCCGCGGCCGCCGAAGGCGGCCCGGCGGGTTCGAGGGCCAGGTCGACGGCGGTATCGCCCAGCTCCGAGCCGGCCTCCCAGAGTTCCTTGATCTCGGCGTCGCCCAGGCCGGACTGGCTGAGCAGCTGCTCGGTCCGCCCGGCGGGCGGGTCCGGCAGTTGCGCGACACGGCGCAAGGCGGCCGCGGCGGCAGTCAGCTCGACGGCCCGTTCCGGCCGGCCCTGGGCCAGCGCGAGCGCCGCGAACGAGTCAAGCCCCCTGATCACCCCGATCCGGCTACCGGTGGCCCGGCTCAGCTCCAGGCTCTCGGCGAAGTATTCCCTGGCCACGGTCAGCTCGCCCTGGACGATCTCGATCCGGCCCAGCCCGGCCAGGCAGCGGGCCATTTCAGGACGCGCGTTGACCTCGCGCAGGATCGACAGCGCCTCCCGGTAACGCTGCCGGGCGGCCGCCTGGTCCCCGGTCACCCGGGCCAGGTCACCCAGCCCGAGCAGGGTCCGGGCGACCGCCCACTGCTGGTCGATCTGCCTGGCCACAGCCAGTGCCTGCTCGCCCAGCTTCAACGCCGCGCCGAAGTCGCCGCGGTAGGCGGCGACGGTCGCGCGGGTGCCGGCCGCGTAGCCGGCGTTGAAGCCGTCGCCGGCGCCCGAGGCCAGGCTCAGCGCCTCGGCGGCCTGCGCGTCCGCCTCGTCCAGGCGGCCGAGCTTGAGCGCCACCTCGGCCAGCAGGTTCAGCGCGGAGGCGGCCCAGAACTCCAGGCCAGGGACGCGGCACAGGGCAAGGCCGGCCCTGGCCCGCCTGGCTGCCTCGGCATGGTCGGCGACCAGGGCCAGCTGGGCCCGCCCGACCTGCGCGGGGCCGAGCACCCTGGCCGGCTGATCCCCGGCCCTGGCTAGGAACCGGTCCATCCAGGCCGTGCCCTCGGCGAACGATCCCTGCACGATCCATACGGGCCGCATCGACACGCAGATCCGCAGCCCGGACTCGACGTCGCCGCTGGCTAGGCACCACCCGAGCAGCTGCCGCAGGTTGCCGGTCTCCGCGTCGAACCGGCGGAACGTCCCGACCCGTGTGGCCCAGGTCGCGGGCACGATCGCCATTCCGATCAGGGCCAGGTGCTCGACCTCGGCGACGGCGAAGGCACGGAACCTGGCCCGCACCATCTCGGTCTCGCCCGCCTCGGCCAGCCGGGCCGCCGCGTAGTCCCTGATTGTGTCCAGCATCCGGTACCGGATCTCGCCCTGGGCGTCGGGCTCGGCGATCACCAGGGACTTGTCGGCCAGTCCGGTCAGCCGGTCGAGCACATCGCCGGCCGGCAGCAGCTCAGTTCCGGTCTCCGTCTCGGCGCCGGGCTGGCCGCCGTCGCTGGCGCAGACCTGCTCGGCCATGTCCAGAGGCCAGCCCGCGAACACCGACAGCCGCCGCAGCAGCACCTTCTCCGGCTCTGACAGCAGGTCGTGGCTCCAGTCGATCGCCGCGCGGAGCGTCCGGTGCCGCTGCGGCGCCATCCGCGAGGACGAGCTCAGCAGCCGGAACCGGTCCTGCAGCCTGGTCGCGATCTGCTCCACCGACAGCACGCCG
>DASWAH010000355.1:0-5998 GCA_036391235.1 Streptosporangiaceae bacterium | reverse complement strand
GCGCCGGCCCTGGTTCTGCCAGGGCTCGCTCAGCTTGCTCCCGCCCGACGCGGCGGGCCAGCTGCTGACCAGGGCCGGCCTGACCAACGAGTACGTACCCGTCCAGGCGCAGGACGGCCGGCCGCGGCACTGCGGCGGCTGCGGGCCGAGTTCACCGCGCTGCCCGCTGGAACCGACCGGATCGCCTGCCCGTACTGCCAGTCGGCAGTGGAGCGAGTCGGCCTGCGCTGACACCGCCCGTGCTACTAGCCTGAGGACACCATTGCCGGGAATGGCCGGGATTATGGCTGGAGGCAGGCATGAGCGAGCAGCGGGGCCCCGTTGGGGCGGGCCAGCCACAGGGCCTGCGCGGGCCTGGCTCGCTCCCGTATCCGGACCGGCCGGCCGGCATCGACACGATCCCGCAGATCCAGCACATCGTCGTGCTGGTCATGGAGAACCACTCCTACGACAACCACCTCGGCATGCTGCGGCGGCCGGGCGCCGACGGCTTCACGCTCGGCCCCGACGGCCAGCCGGCCGCGGTCAACCCGTACGCCGACGGCCGATTGCAGCACGCCTTCCGTATGCCTGACACCTGCCAGGTGCTGTTCAAGCCCAGCCAGACCTGGGCCAACGCGCACGAGCAGATCGACGGCGGCAAGATGGACGGCTTCGTCAGGTCCGGCAGCGGCCCGGTATCGATGGGCTACTGGGACCACACCCAGCTGCCCTTCTACTACTCGCTGGCGCGGACGTTCCCGCTGGCCGACCGGTACTTCTGCTCGGTCCCCGGCCCGACCTACCCGAACCGCCGGTTCCTGATCGCGGCGACCTCGATGGGCATGACCGGCGACTCGATCCCGAGCCTGACCGCGCACCCGGAGCACGGCACGATCTTCGACAAGCTGCACGAGGCCGGGGTGACCTGGAAGGACTACTACTCGCGGTGGTCGCTGGTGCCGACGCTGGCGCTGTTCCCCGAGCTGCTGGTCCGCTATCACGGCAACGTCGCCGGCACCGACGACTTCTTCGATGACGCCGCCGCGGGCACGCTGCCGCAGTTCAGCCTGGTCGAGCCGAACTACCTGCTGAAGTCCGAGGAGACCCCGCAGAACATCGCCTGGGGCGAGCAGTTCGCGGCCAAGGTGGTCAGCGCGGTCATGTCCGGCCCAGCCTGGGACCGCACGCTGCTGCTCTGGTTGTTCGACGAGCACGGCGGGTACTACGACCACGTGCCGCCGCCCGCGGCGATCCCGCCCGACGACATCGCGCCGCAGGTCGACGACAACGGGCCCGTGTTCGCCGGCTTCGGCCAGTACGGGGTGCGGGTCCCGTGCGTCGCGATCTCCCCGTGGGCCAGGGCCGATTACGTGTCGCACCAGGTCTTCGACCACACCAGCGTCTGCGCCCTGGCCGAGCACAAGTGGAACCTGCCCGCCATGACCAGGCGGGATGCGAACGCGAACCCGCTGCTCGACTTGCTGGATTTTTCCGGAACTCCAGCCTTCGCGAATCCGCCCGCTCTAGCTAAGCCGCTGGCCGCGGATGACCCCGAGGTGCTGCTGCGCATCCTGGACCCGGGCACGATCCCGCCGGCCGGGACGATCAGCCCCGCGCCCTGATGCGCGCCGGCGACCTGGGCGGGCGCGTGCCGGTTCCCGGCTACGACCGCTCCCGGGTCAGGACCGGGATCGTGCACGTCGGCGTCGGCGGCTTCCACCGGGCCCACCAGGCCGTCTACGCCGACGCGCTGATGAACCGTGGCGGGCCCCTGGACTGGGGCATCTGCGGGGTCGGGGTCATGCCAGCCGACCGGGCGATGAGGGATGCGCTGGCCGCCCAGGACGGCCTGTACACGCTGGTGCAAAAGCACAGCGACGGGACCTGGGAGCCGCGGGTGATCGGCTCGATCGTGGAGTACCTGTTCGCGCCGGACGACCCGGAGGCGGTGATCGAGAAGATGGCGGCGGCCGCGACCGCGATCGTGTCGCTGACCGTCACCGAGGGCGGCTACAACATCAACGACACGACGGGGGAGTTCGACGCCGATAACCCCGACGTGCGGCACGACATCCAGCCGGGCGCCATACCGCGGACCGCGTTCGGCCTGATCACCGACGCCCTGCGGCGGCGCCGGGAGCGGGGGCTGGCCCCCTTCACCGTGATGTCCTGCGACAACCTGCCCGGCAACGGCGGCCTGACCAGGGGCGCGCTGACCGCGTTCGCCCGGCTCCGCGACGCCAGCCTGGCCGCCTGGATCGACGCGGAGACCGCGTTCCCGAACGGGATGGTGGACCGGATCACGCCGGAGACAACCGAGGCGGACCGGGCCGGGCTGCGCTCCCGGTTCGGCATCGACGACCGCTGGCCGGTGGTCTGCGAGCCGTTCACCCAGTGGGTGCTGCAGGACACGTTCACGGCCGGGCGCCCGGCCTACGACCTGGCCGGGGTCCAGCTGGTCGCCGACGTCGAGCCGTACGAGCTGATGAAGCTGCGCCTGCTGAACGCCAGTCACCAGGCCATGTGCTACTTCGGGTACCTGGCCGGCTACCGGCTGGTGCACGAAGCGGCCCAGGACGAGCTGTTCCGCCGGTTCCTGCGCGGCTACATGAACTACGAGGCAACCCCGACGCTGCCGCCGGTGCCCGGGGTCGACCTCGACGACTACAAGAGCACGCTGATCGAGCGGTTCTCCAACCCGCAGATCCGCGACACCATGGCCCGGCTATGCGCGCAGAGTTCGGACCGCATCCCCAAATGGCTGCTGCCGGTGGTCCGCGACCAGCTCGCCGCGGGGGGCCCGATCCGGCGCGCGGCCGCGGTCGTGGCCAGCTGGGCCCGGTACGCCGAGGGTGTCGACGAGCAGGGCGAGCCGATCCAGGTAGTGGACCGGATGGCCCCGGCGCTAGCCGAGTACGCCAGGCGCGAGCGCGACCAGCCGAACGCGTTCATCTCGCAGGAAGTGCTGTTCGGCGACCTGGCCCGCAGCGACCGGTTCGTCGCCGAGTACCAGTCCGCCCTGGCCTCCCTGCGCGACCGCGGCGCCCGCGCCACCCTGGAGTCCCTGGCCTAGCCGGGCCTTCTCCGTCCCGGCCCCGTCAGCTCGTCCGATGATCAAGTGGAGAAACCCTGCGATGCCCGTAGCAACTCCACTTGATCATGACAGCGGGCCGGGATAGTGACGGGCGCAGGCCCGCTCGCACGAGGCCGCGATTGACCGCGCCTGCGGTCTCGGTCACACTCGCAGGCAACCCAGGTACGGGCGAACGGAGGACCTCGTGGCATCGTCGGGCGGCGTACTCTCCGATTCCTGGTGGTCTCAAGGGGTGCGGAGGCCGGCGGCCCGGTTCCTCGTCGCGGCGGCGGCGGCGGCCGCTTTGTTCATCGCCGGATGGGCAGTGGGCGAACATCACTCCGCGGTTTCGGTGCACACGGGAGTTGCGCACGTCGGCATCCGCCAGGCAACGGTGACCGCCGGCGGCTGGTCGTACGGCATTGACGGCAACGTCGGGATGTGGATCGACTCGGCTGGAACCATGCACAGCGGCGGCTGGCCGAACTGCCTGCGTCTGGGTCATCGGCCGCTCATCGCCTTCGGCGCCACGCCCGTCTCCCTGCCCGGCGGCGGTTCCTGGCGGCAGGTGGTCTGGGTCGACTGCCGGGGCTGACTGGTCAGGCCGCGTCAGGCTGGATCAGCCGGCGTCAGACGGTGAGCTGGGGGCCGGGATCCCAGGCCGGCTGGCGGGCGAAGTGGGCGGTCAGCAGGGCGTTAAAGTCATCGGCCTGCAGCGGCCGGGAGAAGAAGTAGCCCTGGCCGACCTGGCAGCCCAGGGCCCGCAGTTCGGCGGCCTGGTCGGCGTTCTCGACGCCCTCGGCCACGGTGGCGATGCCGATCGCCCCGGCCAGGTCGACGACCGCGCGCACGATGGCCGCGTCCACCGCGCTGTCCGCCACGCCTTGCACGAACGCCCGGTCGACCTTCACCTCGTGGACCGGGAACTGCCGGAGGTAGGCCAGGGACGAGTGCCCGGTGCCGAAGTCGTCGATGGCCAGCCGCACGCCCAGCCGGCTGAGCTTCTTCATGATCTCCCGGGCGCCGAGTATGTCCTCCATCACCATGGTCTCGGTGATCTCGAACTTGAGCAGCTCCGACGGCAGGCACGCCGCGTCCAGGGCCGACGCGGTCTCGGACAGCAGATCGGTCTCGGTGAACTGGCGTGGCGACAGGTTGACGCTGATCGGCAGGTCCACGCCCAGATTGTCCCTGACCGACCGGAGCTGCCCGCACACCTTGGCCAGGACGAACCGGCCGAGCGGCATGATCAGCCCGGTCTCCTCGGCCATCGAGATGAACGCCGAGGGACCGAGCAGGCCGCGCACCGGGTGCCGCCACCGGACGAGTGCCTCGGCCCCGACCACGCGGTGCTCGGACAGGGAGTAGAACGGCTGGTAGTGCACCTCGAGCTCGTCCCGTTCGATCCCGCGGCGCAGGTCGGCCTCGGTCCTGAGCCGCTCGGGCGAGCGGATGCCCATCGAGACCTGGTCGAACAGCTTGCAGCAGCCGCCGCCCTTGGCCTTGGCCTCGTACATGGCGACGTCGGCGTCCCGCAGCACGTCGTCGGCGGTCTTGCCCGGCTCGGTCAGGGCGACGCCGACCGAGACGCTGGCGACCATCTCGTAGCCGTCGGACAGGCCGAGCGGCTGGGCCACGGCGACGCACAGCCGCTGCGCGATCGCGAGCGCCTCGTCGGCGCCGGCCACGTCCTCGACCAGCACGACGAACTCGTCGCCGCCGAACCGGGCCAGCAGGTCACCGTCCCGCAGCAGGTCCTGCATGCGGGCGGCGATCGCGGCCAGGAACTCATCGCCGGTCATGTGGCCGAGGCTGTCGTTCACGCTCTTGAACCGGTCCACGTCGACGAACACGAGCGCGCGAAGCTTGCCGTCGGCCGCCGTGCGCTGCAGCGCCTGGTCGAGCCGCTCGACCAGCAGCCGGCGGTTGGCCAGGCCGGTGAGGCTGTCGTAACAGGCGTGATAATGCAATTCATTCTCGAACGCCTTGCGCTCGGTAATGTCACGGAAGGCGATCACGGCCCCCGCCGGGACCGCATCCCGCAGCACGGCGGAGACGGTGTAGGCGACCGGCAGATCGGCCCCGTTCCGGCCCGCGAAGCTGGCGTCCTCGACCCGGATCGTGCCGCCGCTGCGCATGGCCTGCATGGCCGGCTCGAGCAGGAAGTCCGGGGCCGGGCCCGCGTACCCGCCGCCCGGGTCCGGCGGCGGCAGCGCGATCAGGTTCGCGGCGGCCGGGTTGGCGAACGTCAGCTGGCCGGCGGCGTCGATCGCGCAGACGCCCTCGCCGATGTTCAGCGTGATCGAGGAGAGCATCTCGCGCTCGCGGCGCACCTGCTGGAAGAGCTCGGCGTTGCGGAGCGCGCCGTCGCCGACGGCGGCGAGGGCCTGCAGCAGCCCGCGGTCGGACTCGTCGAAAGGTTCGTCCCGGCGGCGGCCCGAGGCGACCAGCCACCGGGTCTGGCCGCTCACTGTCACCGGCTCGGCCAGTTCGCCGGCCGCGGGCTCGGCGGTCGCGAGGGTCGCATCCGGGCTGCGCAGGAGCCGCCTGACCGCGTCGGTGATGGTGTCCAGGACGGCCTGCTGGCGCAGTGCCCGGTTAGCGTCCAGCGCCGTCTCGTACAGGCCGGTGGTCCTGGAACGGTCGTACAGGGCGGTGTACCGGGCGCTGATCAGGCGGCGCTGCATGATGATGGCCGGGACGGCGAGCGCGAGCGCCCACAGGTGGGCCCGGATCGCGAGGGCCACGATCGTGCCGATCAGGGCGCCGGTACCGGCCAGCATCAGCTGCACCGGCAGGTCGCCGAGGAATTCCTGCCAGCCGGTGCCGAGCGAGACCAGGACGCTGTCGACCAGGGCGGCGTTCACGACGAAGTAGACGCCGGCGCCGAGTGCGGCTCCGGCGACCTGGCCGGCGCCGATCGCCCCGGCCGGAACGGCCGGG
>DASWAH010000354.1:0-5300 GCA_036391235.1 Streptosporangiaceae bacterium | reverse complement strand
TGGCAGTTCGCCAGGGCGGCGCTGACCGCGTCGAGCGGGAACGGCCGGAACGAGGTAATCCCGAGGGCGCCGATCCGCATGCCGTCCTCGCGCAGTTCGTCGATGGTGTCCTTGATCGTGCCGAGTACCGATCCGAGCGCGATCACGATCGTGTCGGCGTCGCCGGTGCGGTACGGCCTGACCAGACCGCCGCTGGTCCGGCCGAACCGGGCCGCGAACTCGGCCGCGATCTGCGGGATCAGGTCGAGGGCCTGCAGTTGCCTGGCGTGAGCGAGGAAGCGGACCTCGGTGAAGGCCTCGGGCCCGACCATCGCGCCGATCGACACCGGATCGGCCGGGTCGAGCACCTGGCGCGGCTCGAAGGGCGGCAAGAACGCCTCGACCTGGGCCGCGGCCGGCACCTCGAGCCGCTCGTGGGCGTGGGTGAGGATGAAGCCGTCCATGCACACCATGACCGGCAGCGACACTTCCTCGGCGATCCTGAACGCCTGGACGTGCAGGTCCATGGCCTCCTGGTTGGTCTCGGCGTAGAGCTGGATCCAGCCGCAGTCCCGCTGGCTCATCGCGTCGCTGTGGTCGTTCCAGATGTTGATCGGGGCGCCGATGGCCCGGTTGGCCACCGTCATCACGATCGGCAGGCCGAGACCCGAGGCGTTGTACAGCGGCTCGGTCATGTACAGCAGGCCCTGGCTGGCCGTGGCGGTGTAGGCGCGGGCCCCGGCCGCCGAGGCGCCGATCGCGACCGACATCGCCGCGAATTCCGATTCCACGTTGATGAATTCGCACGGCGCCAGCGCACCCGACTTCACCTCGCGGCTCAGCGCCTCGACGATGTGGGTCTGGGGCGAGATCGGGTACGCGCAGATGACCTCGGGGTGGCAGCGGGCCACGGTCTGGGCCACGCCGGCCGAGCCTTCCATCTGCCGGGGTCCGCCCGCCTGGCCGTTTCCGTTGCCGGCGGTGGTCGCGAGTACGGGGTGGCGGTCCGGCCTGACGATGCCGAGCTCGGCCAGCTCGTTGGTGACGTAGCCGTAAGCGGCCCTGGCCGCCGCCGCGTTGCCCGCGGCGACCTGCGGCCTGGCCGCGAACCTGGCCTCGATCGCCGCGACCACCGAGTCGATCGTGACCAGCCCGGTCAGCGCGGCGAACCCGCCGAGCAGGGCCGCGCTCGGTACCGGCCTGCCCAGATGGGTCAGGGCCAGTTCGGTGGCCGGGACAGTCAGTACGGCCCCCGGCTGCAGCCTGCCGGTGAAGTCCCCGATGTGCAGGTCGCTGACCGGGCGGGCCGAGTTGATCAGCACCTGGCAGCCTGGGCCGGCGCCGTCGAAGACGTTCACCTGGTGCAGCAGCGTCGGGTCCTGGATGACCAGCGCGTCCGGCGTGATCACCGGCTCGCGGCTGCGGATCGGCTTGTCGTCGATCCGGCAGAACGACATCACCGGCGCACCGGTCCGCTCAGATCCGAAGCTGGGGAACGCCTGCGCGTGACGGTCTTCGGAGAACGCGGCGGCCGACAGCAACTCGGCCGCCGTCACCGTGCCCTGGCCGCCGCGTCCGTGAAATCGGACCTCGAACATCGGCCTGCTCTCTCCTGGTGGCTTCGCGGGTCAGTGGTGCTTCTTGGCGTGCCGGACGACGAGGACCGGGCAGGGTGCGTGGTGCAGGCACCGGACGCTGATCGAGCCGATCAGCGCATCGGTCAGGCCGCCGTGACCCCGGTTGCCGACCACGAGCAGGTCGGCGTCGTGGGCCGCCTCGAGGAGGACCTGGCCCGCGTTGCCTTCCCTGATCACCTGGTGCAGGGTGACGCCGGGAGGCGGGCTGACCTCGGCGATGGTCTCGTTGAGGGTCTTGGCCGCAAGCTCGGCGTAGTCGGTGTCGTCCAGCGGCGAGGTCGGTGCCCAGCCGAGGCCGCCGGCCGCCACGGGGAACTGCCAGGCGATCACGGCGTAGACCGTGCCGCCGCTGAGCTCGGCGTAGTGCACCGCCCAGCGCAGCGCCTCCACCGAGGACGGTGAGCCGTCTACTCCCGCGACGATCCGTGGTGCGGCGCCCGGACGTGATGCAGACATCTCAGCCTCCTTGGCCGATGCGGCGGCAGGCCTTGCTTGCTGCCGCCATCACTTTCAGCATCGCCGCTGGCAGCTCGCTGGCTCAGGGGCATACCGCCCTGTGACTCGGGACCTTCGGCCGTCCCTGGCCAGGCAGTCCTGGCCAGGCGGCCCTAGCGCAGGCGGCGCAGGAAAGGGTCGGCCGGCTCGGCCGGCACCAGCCTGATCCGCGCGTCCACCGGGCTGGCGCTGTCGGCCCGCGCGATCACCGGATTCAGGTCGAGCTCGGCGATCTCGGGTACCTCGTCGGCCAGCCGGGAGATCCGCAGCAACACGCCGGCCAGGGCGGCCAGGTCGACCGGGGTGCTGCCCCGGTGCCCGTACAGCAGCGGCGCGGCCCTGATCTCCCGGATCATGGCGTCGGCGTCGGTATCGGTGAGCGGAGTCAGCCGGGCCGCGTGGTCGCCGAGCACGTCGGTGGCCACTCCGCCGAGCCCGAACACCACCAGCGGGCCGAAGACGGGCTCGTGCACGACGCCGATCAGGACCTCGACGCCGTCGGTGATCATCGGCTGGATCAGCACCCGGCGCAGGCCGGTCCCGAACCGGTCGGCCAGCTCGGCGTAACCGCGTCGCACGTCGTGCTCGGTCCGCAGGTCGAGCAGCACCGCCCCGGCGTCGCTCTTGTGCACCAGGCCGGTCACGTCGGCCTTGAGCACGACCGGCGCACCGCCGAGCGAGGCGGCGGCCTGCGCCGCCTCGTCTTCGCCGGCCGCCTCCAGGGTCGGGATCAGCTTGATCCCGTAGCAGGCGAGCAGCTCGGCGACCTGAGCGGGCGGCAGCCAGCCACCCATGTGCTGATCACGCAGGAACCTGGTCACGATCTGCCTGGCGTCGTCCTGACGGATGCCGTCCAGCTCAGGAACCTGGCCCTCGGGAGCCGACCGCCAGGCGCCGTAGCGGGCGGCGTGGGCCAGCGCCCGGGCCGCGCTTTCCGGGAACAGGTAGGAAGGGACGGCGTCGATCGCGGCGGAACGGCCGTCAAGCTGGTCCTGGTCGTGGCCGCCCGGCGAGCCGGCGGCCGCGCCCCTGGGCAGCAGCCTGACCGACTCCTGCTGGTCCAGCATCACCGCGACCAGCGTCTTGGTGACCGCGGCGGCGGCGATACCCGGGCCGAGGTGGCCGAGTGCGGTCGGAACGGTGATCGCCATCACCGCGTCGACGCCGTCGTCCTTAGCCACCCGCTCCAGGCAGGCGCGGAACGCGCGCTGGCTGACCGCGGCCGAGGTGTCGACCGGGCCGGCGACGGCGGCACCGGAGGGCAGCAGCTTGCGCAGCCGGGCCTGAGTCCGTTCTGACATGGTCGCGACCCGCAGGCCGTTGTCGCCGCACGCATCCGCGGCCAGCACGCCGGCCCCGCCGGCGTTGGACACGATCGCGATCCGGTTCCCGCCTGGCCGCGGCTGGCAGGCCAGCAGCGCGGCCGCATCGACCAGCTCGCCGAGGCTGGTGGTCGCGATGACCCCGGCCTGCCCGAACAGCGCCTCCTGGGTGACCAGCGGGGTCGCCGCGGCCGCGGTATGCGAGGCCGCCGCCCGCTGCCCGGCCGCCGACCGGCCGCCGATGACGGTGAGCACCGGGAACTGGCGGCCGACCCGACGCGCGGTCTGCGCGAACCGGCGCGGGCTGCCGAACGACTCCACGTACAGGACGGCCAGCTTCGTCCGGTCGTCCTGTTCCCACCACATCAGCATGTCGTTGCTGGATACGTCGTACTTGTCGCCGACCGAGGCGAACGACGAGACGCCGATTCCGAGCCTGGTCAGGTGTTCGAGCACGGCGATGCCGATGCCGCCGGACTGCACGACCAGGCCGGCGCGGCCGGGCGGCGGATCGGCGCTGGCGAACGTGGCGTTCAGGCCGAGCGGCGGGATCGCGAGGCCGAAGCAGTTCGGCCCGACCAGGCGCATGCCATGCCGCCGGCAGACGGCGAGCAGTTCCGCGCCGTTGTGCGGGTCGATACCCGACGTGACCACGACCAGGGACCGGGCGCCCCGGCGACCGCACTCCTCGGCGACCGCGGTCACCCCGGCCGGCGGGACGGCGATGACCGCGACGTCGGGAGGCTCAGGCAGGTCGGCCACCGCGGCGACGCACGGCACGCCGAGCACGGACTTCGCGTGCGGGTTGACCCCGTAGACCCGTCCATGGAAGCCGGCCGAGACGACGTTCTTGACGATCGCGTGGCCGACCCGGCCCGGCTTGCGACTGGCCCCGACCACCGCGACCACGGACGGCTCGAGCAGCGGCCGCAAGCTGGCCACGTCCGCGTACCGCTCCCGCATGGCGACCGAGTTCATGTAGCTGTGCAGGTGCTGGTCGGCCTCGTCGGCCGGCAGCGGGAAGGTCGTCTCGACCACGCCCTCGGACATCTGGCGCTTGGCCGCCAGCCCGGCGTTCGCGAACACCCGCAGCATGGCCACGTTGTCGGCCAGCGTCTCGGCCGTGAACGCGCGAAGACCGCGCAGCCGCGCGATGGAGACCAGGTGATCCAGCAGCAGGGTGGCGATGCCGCGGCCGTGCATGTGGTCGACGACCGCGAACGCGATCTCGGCGACGCCCGCCTTGCCGGTCGGCTCGTAACTGGCCACCCCGACCAGCTGGGTGCCCAGCCAGGCCAGCAGCGCGCTGTGCTCGTCGTCCGGCGGCCGGCAGACTCGTTTGGCTTCCCGGTCGGCGGCGGCCGGGCTGATGCTGAAGAAACGCAGGTAGATGTTGTTCGGCGACATCTGGGCGTGCATCTGCCTGACGGCCTGCTCGTCCTCCGGCCTGGCCGGCGCGATCAGCACGGTGGTGCCGTCGGTGAGCAGGGCGTAGACGCCGCCGGACGGCTCGGGTGCCGCGGCGACCTCGGCTGGCGAGGTCATCGGCTGACGCCGAGGGCGGGCGTAGCCGGCTCGGATCCGGCCGGGACGAGCGAGCTGTAACTGTCCGGCGACACCAAGGCGATATGCCCGCTGCGGTGCCACCTGACCACGTAAGGCGGCGATCCGTCCGGGTGCGGGACGCTGATCACGACGCCGACTCGCCCGGGGTCACCCTCGATGAGCAGGCGGTCCCCTGGGACTGCCCGCATGCCGGCCAGTGTCATGAGTGCCTCCGTATCCCTGCTGATGTAACCACGATGCCCGGCCCGCCACCACCGCGGCAGGGCCGGCGGCCCGCGCCGGCCGGGACGTTGGCCATGGC
>DASWAH010000353.1:0-3177 GCA_036391235.1 Streptosporangiaceae bacterium | reverse complement strand
CATCGGGTTCGCCGCCGGCTATCTGACCGGCACGAAGGCGGGCAAGGACGGCCTGGAGCGGATGCGCAGCTCGGTGCGCGCGATCGCGCAGTCGGCCGAGGCGCGCCGGCTGGCCACCGAGGCCGTCACCATAGCCAGCGCGATCGTCGGGCGTAACTCGGCCCGGGGGGCCGCCAAGAGCGCGGCCGGGATGGCCAGGCTGCTGATCCGCCAGATCACCGAGCCGGCGTCCGAGCGCTGACACCCGCACCGCTGTCCCGCGAGCGCCGTGGCCGCGGAGGCAGCCGCGCCCCGGTGCTGAACCAGGCCGCCCGGCGCCGGACCCGGCGCCGACGCGGGTGCGGCCGCACCGTGACCGGCGGCACCACCGCCGCCCGGTAGAACATCCGCTTGCCCGCCTCGATCAGGACCAGGTAGCAGGCGACCATCAGCACCAGCGCGCCGTAGAAGGCCAGCGGCAGCGGCCGGAACCCCAGCTCGTGCGCGATCGGGCTGGCCGGCAGCAGCGCGCCGAGCAGGACCACGCCGAGCGCGGCGAGCAGCAGCGGACGGCTCGGCCGGCTGCGGAAGAACGGGATCCGGCGGGTGCGGATCGCGAAGATGACGAGGGTCTGGGTGGCCAGCGACTCGACGAACCAGCCGGTGTGGAAAAGCGCGGGCCCGGCGTGAAACACCCAGAGCATGATGCCGAACGTGGCGAAGTCGAACAGCGAGCTGATCGGGCCGAAGTACAGCATGAACTTGCGGATGAATCCGATATCCCACCGGGCCGGCCGGGCCAGCTGCTCCGCGTCGACGTTGTCGGTCGGGATCGTGAGCTGACTGGAGTCGTAGAGCAGGTTGTTCAGCAGAATCTGGGAAGGAAGCATCGGCAGGAAGCGAAGGAACAGCGACGCGCCGGCCGCGCTGAACATGTTGCCGAAGTTGCTCGACGTCCCCATCAGCACGTATTTGATGGTGTTGGCGAAGATCCGGCGGCCCTCGACGATGCCGTCGGCCAGCACGTCCAGGTCCTTCTCCAGCAAGATCACGTCGGCCGCGTCCTTGGCCACGTCGGTCGCGGAGTCGACCGAGATGCCGACGTCGGCCGCGTGCAGGGCGAGCGCGTCGTTCACCCCGTCGCCCAGGAACGCCACGTCCTCGCCGGTCCTGCGCTGCAACTTGACGATCCTGGCCTTGTGCTCGGGGCTGACCCTGGCGAACACTGTCGTCGTCTCGATCGCCGCGGCCAGGTCGTCGTCGGTCATGCCATCGACGTCGGCGCCGGTCAGCGCGCCGCCGACCGGCAGCCCCAGATCCGCGCAGACCTTGGCCGCTACGGCCGCGTTGTCGCCGGTCACGACCTTGACCCGGACCCCGAGCCGGGCCAGCCTGGCCAGCGCCGGCCCCGCGGTCGGCTTGGCCGCGTCGAGGAAGACCAGCAGGCCGGCCAGCCGCAGGTCGCGCTCGTCGGCCGGGTCCAAGGTAGTCGTCAGCCGGCCGGCCGGCCGCCAGGCCACGGCCACGACCCGGTTACCGGCCGCGAACTCGGCCGCCAGGGCCGCCCTGGCCTCGTCCGGCACGTCCGCGCAGCGGTCGAGGAGCACCTCGGGGGCGCCCTTGGTGATCAGCACCCGGTCGCCGTCGGGCGGCTGGGCCAGCACCGACACCATCCGGCGTTCGTGGTCGAACGGCAGCACGGCCAGGCGCTGGTAGCTACCCGCGGCGGCCTGTTCGGCCAGCGCCGCAGGCGAGTCCCAGAGCGCGATGTCGAGCGGGTTGCCGCCGACCGCGACCGAGCCGCCGCCCTGGCCGTCTGGCTCGCCGTCTCGGCCGCTGGCCCGGACCGTGGCCTCGTTGCAGATCAGCCCGTAGCGCACGGCGGTGCCGGGCGGCGCGTGGCCGAAATCGACCGCGCGCATGAAGCTGATCTGGCCCTGGGTCAGCGTCCCGGTCTTGTCGGTGAACAGCACGTCCACATCGCCGAGATCCTCGATGCAGACCAGCCGCTTGACCAGGACCTTGCGCCTGGCCATCTGCCGGGACCCGGCGGCCAGGCTGGTGGACACCACCGCGGGCAGCAGCTGCGGCGTGATGCCGACCGCGATCGCCAGCGAGAACAGCAGCGCGTCGATGACCGGCTTGTGCAGCAGCACGTTGATCACGAAGATCGACGTCGTCAGCACGACCGCGACCTGGACTAGCAGGATCGAGAACTTGCGCAGGCCGGCCTGGAACTCGGTCTCCAGCTGGCGGGAGCCGAGGCCGACCGCGATCCGGCCGAACTCGGTCCGGCCGCCGGTCGCGACGACGACGCCGCGGCCGCTGCCAGCCCGCACCACCGTGCCCATCAGCGCGCAGCCAGTCAGGTCGGCCAGCGGCGTGCCCGGCGGTACCGGGGCGGCCGTCTTCTCGGCTGGCATCGACTCCCCGGTCAGTATCGACTCGTCGCATTCCAGCCCGGTGGCCGACAGCAGCCGCAGGTCGGCCGGGATCACGTCGCCGAGCTTGACGTCGACGATGTCGCCGGGCACCAGCGCGGTCACCTCGAGGCCGGCCGGCTCGCCGTCGCGCAAGACGACCGCGCGGTGCTTGATCTGCGAGTGCAGCGCCTCGGCGGCCTGCTCGGCCCGGTACTCATTGAGGAATCCCATGCCCACCGAGAGCACCAGGATCACGCCGATGATCACCGCGTCGCTGTGCTCACCGACGAAGTACGAGGCGATCGCCGCGACCGCGAGCAGCCCGAGCAGGGGCGAGCGGAGCTGATGCCAGAGCACCGGCCAGGGCCTGGCGCGGTGCGAGACCACGGCGTTGGCACCGTAGCGTTCCAACCGGGCCGCCGCTTGCGCCGAGGTCAGACCGTTCTGGCTGGTGCCCAGGGCGGCCAGCACCTGCTCGGCCGGCCGGGCCGCGGCGTCGGCCAGACCAGGCTCGGCCCGGCCGCCCGGATCCGGGCCTGGCGCCGTCAGCCGGGTATCCGGACTCGCCTGCATATCCCTAGTTCACCGCACCGGCCAAGTCCGTGGCAGGGGCCTTGGTCACCGGCCCGCGCGGGGTGCAATCTGGCTGCAAGGCCGGGCCCGCATGATCGGGCTGACGACGGCCCAAGGGAGGCAGCCATGACCGAAGCTCCGGCAACCACGTCCAGCACCGCTATCACGACATTCCTGCACGCGATCGAGAACGCTGGGATTC
>DASWAH010000352.1:0-16892 GCA_036391235.1 Streptosporangiaceae bacterium | reverse complement strand
TGCTGGCCGTGCGTCTCAGCGGCTTCATCGGCACCTGTTTCGCCTCACCGGACCCCGAACGTAACAGGGTGAAAACGGGCGTGACAATAGTTACCGGCCGGTTCGATGTGACTCTTGACTAATGGGTCCTACCGATCCATGATTCGGTTTGGTATGGGTTCGCCGGATCGGGCGGGACGATGCACGACTACGACGTGTTCAGCGTGGAGTCCAAGAGCGAGGTCCTGGACAAGTCCAGGGAGTTCTGGAACCCCGGCAAGACCGATTTCTGGAGCGAGAGCGGCGTCGACCTGGTCATCGACCGGCGCGAGGGTTACTTCATCTGGGACATGTCGGGGCTGCGCCTGATCGACGTGCACCTGAACGGGGGCACCTTCAACCTCGGCCACCGCAACGCCGAGCTGGTCGAGGCGATCACGACCGGGATGCGCTCGTTCGACATCGGCAACCACCACTTCCCCTCGATGGCCAGGGCCGCGCTGGCCGAGGCGCTGATCAAGACCGCGCCGCCGAACCTCACCAAGGTGGTCTACGGCAGCGGCGGCGGCGAGGCGATCGACATCGCGCTGAAGACCGCGCGGCACGCGACCCAGCGCCGCAAGATCGTCTCGATCGTGAAGGCCTACCACGGTCACACTGGCCTGGCCGTGGCCACCGGCGACGACCGGTTCGCCCGCATCTTCCTGTCGGACCGGCCCGAGGAGTTCGGCCAGGTCCCGTTCAACGACATCGACGCGATGGCGGCCGCGCTGGCCGGCGGCGACGTGGCCGCGGTCATCATGGAGACGATCCCGGCGACCTACGGATTCCCGCTGCCCGACCCCGGTTACCTGGAAGCGGTCAAGGGGCTGTGCGAGCGGCACGACACGCTGTACATCGCCGACGAGGTGCAGACCGGGCTGATGCGCACCGGCGAGATGTGGGCGATCACCAAGCACGGCATCGAGCCGGACATCCTGGTCACCGGCAAGGGCCTGTCCGGCGGCATGTACCCGATCGCGGCCGTCCTGGTCAGCGAGAAGAACGCGGGCTGGCTGACCGAGGACGGCTTCGCGCACATCTCCAGCTTCGGCGGGGCCGAGCTCGGCTGTGTGGCCGCGCTGAAGACGCTGGAGATCTGCGGCCGGCCGGAGACCCGGTCGATGGTGCATTACATCGCCGGGCTGATCGGCTCTGGCCTGCGCCGGATCCAGGCGGCGTTCCCGGACTGGTTCATCGGCCTGCGCCAGAACGGCGTCGTGATGGGCCTGGAGTTCGACCACCCGGAAGGGGCCAAGTACGTGATGCGCGAGCTGTACCGGGCCGGTGTCTGGGCGATCTTCTCGACCCTGGACCCCCGGGTCCTGCAGTACAAGCCCGGCCTGCTGATGACCCCAGAACTCTGCGAAGAACTCCTCGACCGCACCGAAGCCGGCATCGCCCGCGCCTACGCCGGCGTCAAGCGCCCAGCGGGGAGCCGGCGATGACCGAGGCGACTTCCACGCAGAAGCGACCGGGTGACACGACGTCGGCCAGGAACCAGGCCAGGCAGATGCTGCAGCGGGCGCACTGGGCGGCCGGGGCGTTCGCCAGTTACGACCTTCCCTCGGTGCTGCGGATCGCCGAGGCGGTCGCCAGGGCCGGGCATGCCCAGGCCCGCCGGTACGCGGAATGGGCGGTCAAGGAGACCGGGTTCGGCGTCGCCGAGCACAAGGTGATCAAGAACGAGGCCTGCTCGCTCGCGCTGTTCGAGCGGTATGCGGGCGAGGACCTGGTCAGCCCGAGGATCGACGAGGACGCCAAGATCGTCGCGCTGCCGCGGCCGGCCGGAGTCGTGCTGGCCCTGATCCCGTCCACCAACCCGGTCGCGAGCGTGTTCTTCAAGGTCCTGCTGGCCCTGCTGACCAGGAACGCGGTCGTGGTCAGCCCGCACCCGATGGCCAAGGGCTGCTGCACCGACGCGGCCGACCTGCTGGCCGATGCGGCGACCGCGGCCGGCGCGCCCGACGGTGTCATCCAGGTCGTGCGCGAGCCAACCGTGGCCCTGGTCGAGACGCTGATGTCGGATCCGGTCACCGACGTGATCGTGGCGACCGGGGGCACCGCGATGGTCAGGGCCGCCTACCGGTCGGGGAACCCGGCTCTCGGGGTCGGTCCAGGCAACGTACCGGTCCTGGTGGATGCGACCGCCGACATCGAAGCGGCGGCCCGGCGCATCGCCGACAGCAAGGCGTTCGACAACTCCGTCCTGTGCACCAACGAGTCCGTGCTGATCGTGGTCGAGAGCGTGCACGAGATGTTGCTGCGGCAGTTGCAGCGCAACGGGGCGGCGCTGCTCGACGAGGCCGGGCGGGACAAGCTGCGCGCGTACCTGTTCCCCGACGGGATGCTGAACGGCGCGGCCATCGGCAAGGACGCGGCCTGGATCGCGAGCCAGGCCGGCCTGCGGGTGCCGCAGAAGACCAGGCTGCTGCTGGCCCCGGTCGACCTCGTCGTGCCGGAGGAGCCGTTCTGCCGCGAGAAGCTGAGCCCGGTGCTCGCGGTGGCGACCGTGCCGGACGCGGCCGCCGGGGTCGAGGCGGCCAGGGCGGTGGTGCGGATCGGCGGGGCCGGCCACTCGGCCGCCATTCACAGCGAGGACCCGGCCACGATCATGGCCTACGGGGCCAGGGTGCCGGTGCTGCGCGTGGCGGTCAACGTCGGCAACAGCACGGGCAGCTCAGGGCTGGAGACCAACCTGGCGCCGTCGATGACGCTCGGCACCGGTTTCGTCGGGCGGAGCTCGATCGGGGAGAACCTGGAGCCGCGGCACCTGGTGAACTGGGCCAGGATCGCTTACAACGCCGACCCCGGGGTGCGGTTCGGTGACTTCGCCGGCCTCACGCCCTGGCACGCCAGCGCCGGGCCGGTGCCGGCTTACCCGATCGCGTCGAACCTGCCAGGTGGCGGCGGGGTCAGGCCGCCGGGCTGGCGGGAGCGCGATGGCTCGGGTCAGCCCGTCAAGACCGGGCGGAACAGCCAGGCCGTGGCCGGTGCCGCGGGCCTGCCTGACTCGGTCAGGGCGGCCCTGCGAGAGATGATCATCGACGAGCTCCGGACGCTGGTGCGGGACTGACATGGCCGAACTCCGCTCGTTCATCTTCCTCGACCAGCTGCAGCCGCAGACCATGTGTTACCTCGGCACCTGGATCCGGGGCCGGCTGCCCAGGCTGAACGTGGCCGCTCAGGTCATCGAGATCGCCCCTGGCCTGGACATCGAGCCGCTCACCGATGTGGCGCTGAAGGAAGCCGATGTGCAGGCCGGCATCCTGGTGGTGGAGCGCCAGTTCGGCTACCTGCTGCTGCACGGCGGGACGGCGGCGGTCAAGGCGGCTAGCAGCGCGGTGCTGGGCTCGCTGGGAGTGGACGCCACCTCGGCCACGCCGCCGCGGGTGCTCGCGTCCCGGATCATCACCAGCGTGGACGGGCAGCACGCGTTCCTGGTGAACAGGAACAAGCTCGGCTCGATGGTGCTGCCCGGCGAGTCGCTGTTCGTGCTGGAATGCCAGCCGGCCTCGTACGCGATCCTGGCCGCCAACGAGGCCGAGAAGTCGGCCCAGGTCAAGCTGGTCGACTACCGCATGATCGGGGCGACCGGCCGGCTCTACCTGTCCGGCCGCGAGGACGACGTCCGGCAGGCCAGCGACACCGTGACCAGCCTGCTCGGAGTGCCGGCATGACCGGGAACATGAACAGGACCGGCCTGGACCCGGCCAGCGCGGCCGAGCTGCGCGCGCTGGTCCGCGAGGTGCTGGCCGAGGTGCTCCCGGCCCGCCGGCCGCCGGGGGTCAGCGGCCACCCGGCACCGGCCTCGGGCCAGGCGGCCGCGGGGCTGTCGGCGGGCGGCGTCCCGTCCGGCATCCCCTCCGGCCGCCCCGCCCGCCCGGATTCCATGATCACGGAAGATCCTCCGCCGGATAGACGGACTAACTTCCGTGATCATGAAGCCCAGCCGCCCGGGGCGGCTGCCGGTTGGGAGGTGCGGATTGGCAGCGACGCGGATCTGCGCGAGTTCGCCCTCCGCGTGCTGAAGCTGGCCGATAACCCCAAGCAGCGCCGGGACCTGATCGCCGGGCGGATCGGGTTCCGGCTGGCCGGCCAGCCGCGCGAAACGGGACGGCCGGCCGTGCACCGGGTCGACAAGGGCGCGGTCACCGAGCGGGCCGTCGTCGCCGCCGCGGCGGCGGGCGCCCGGCTCGTGCTCGGGCCGCGGGCTGTGCTGACCCCGCTCGGCAGGGACAAGGCGCGGGCGCTCGGCGTCCCGGTCGACAAGGAGCGGTGATGTTGCAGGGAACGGTCGTGGGCAACGTCTGGTCCACCAAGCGGATCGACGGCCTGCCGAACGGCGCCTTCCTCGAGGTCGAGGTGGCCGGCTCGGGGGACCGCCTGGTCGCGTTCGACGTGCTGGGCACCGGCCCTGGCGAGCGGGTGCTGATCGCCCAGGGCTCGGTCGCGTCCGGCTGGCTGCCCGACCGGCCGCCGGTCGACGCGCTGATCATCGGCTCGATCGACGAGCCGTCCGCGCCGCCGCGCCCCGCGGCCCCGGCCAAGAAGTCAGGCCGGGCCCGCACCTCCCGATAGCCCGCGTCACCAGGTACGCGCAACCAGGAAGGAACCCCGATGGCAACCAACGCGCTCGGCATGATCGAGACCAAGGGCTACGTCGCCGCGCTCGCGGCCGCCGACGCCATGGTGAAGGCAGCGAACGTGGTGATCGTCGGCCGCCAGGAAGTCGGTGACGGCCTGGTCGCGGTCATCATCAACGGCGACGTCGGCGCGGTCAAGGCCGCGACCGAGGCCGGCGCCGAGACCGCGGCCAGCGTCGGCGAGCTGGTCTCGGTGCACGTGATCCCGCGCCCGCACGGCGAACTCGGCAAGCACTTCGTGGTCTCCGAGTGACCGGTTCCGCCCGGCCGGGCCGCGGGCGGCGGCGCGGGGGGCCGCCGTGACCACCGCGACCGGCACCCGCATCGACCTGCGGGTGTACCTGCCCATCCCCGGGCTGCGGCCGCAATTCGCGGCCTACCTGGGCACCCCGACCAGGGCCCGCGGCTACCCGCCGGCCGAGGGCGACCACGCGCTGATCGTCGAGGTCGCTCCCGGGCTGGCCATCGAGCGGGTGACCGACCTGGCCCTGCGGGCCGAGCCGACCGTCGAGCCTGGCATCTTGTTCGTGGAGCGGCAGTTCGGGGTGCTCGAGGTGCACTCGGGCAGTGCGGCCGCGACCGGCCGGGCGGGCGAGGCGATCCTGGCCGGGCTGGGCCGGTCGGCCTCGGATCAGCTCAGGCCCGAACTGCGGTACCTGGACATCATCGAGGACGTCACCGACCAGCAGGCGGTGATCATCAACCGGTCCCGGCTGGCCTCGATGCTGCTGCCCGGCCAGTCGCTGCTGGTCTGCGAGCTGGCCCCGGCCCTGTTCGCCGCGATCGCGGCCAACGAGGCGGAGCAGGCCGTGCCCGGGAACACGCTGGTCGACGTGACGATGATCGGCGCTTCCGGCCGGCTCTACATCGGCGGCAGCACGGCCGGGGTCAGCGCGGCCGCGGCCAGGATCGAGCACCTGCTGGCGGGCATCGAGGGGCGGGACCGGTGAGCGTGACCGATCATTCGCAGGAAGCCGTGCTCCGCGACTACGACCCGTTCGCCCGGGCCGCGCTCGAGCCGTTCGGGTTCCCGGCCAGCGCCCACATCGCGCTGCTCAGCCTGTCCGAGAACGCGACCTACCGGATCGACGACCCGGCGGCCAGCCGCACCGCGGTGCTGCGGGTGCACCGCACCGGCTACCACCAGCCCGGCGCGATCGCCTCCGAGCTGGCCTGGATGCAGGCCCTGCGGGCCGACGAGGGCCTGCTCACCCCGAAGGTGTACCCCGCCGCCGACGGACGGCAGGTCACCGACATCACTATCGGGCCGCTGACCAGGCAGACCGTGCTGTTCGAGTGGCTGCCGGGCCACGAGCCGGCCGAGGACGGCCTGGCCGGCAAGTTCGAGCTGCTCGGCGAGATCTGCGCCCGCATGCACCGGCACTCGCGATCGTGGCCGCGCCCGGCCGGGTTCGTCAGGTTCGACTGGGACTTCGACTGCTGCGTCGGCGACACCCCGCGCTGGGGCCGCTGGCAGGATGGCATCGGGGTCGGGCCGGGCGAACTGGCCGTGCTCACCCGGGCCGCGGCGCTGATGCGCCGCCGCCTGGACGCCTTCGGCCGCGAGCCCGGCCGGTTCGGCCTCATCCACGCCGACGTCCGGCTAGCCAACCTGCTCGTGGACGGCGACGCCATCCAGGTCATCGACTTCGACGACTGCGGGTTCGGCTGGTTCCTGTTCGACCTGGCCACCGCGGTCAGCTTCATCGAGCACGATCCCCGGGTACCCGAGCTGTGCGACGCCTGGGTGCGCGGGTACCGCTCGGTCGCCCCGCTGCCGGCCGCCGACGAAGCCGAGATCGGCACCTTCGTGCTGCTGCGCCGGCTGCAGCTGGTGGCCTGGGTCGGCTCGCACCGGTTCGCCGACGCCGCGCTCGAGCTCGGGGCCGGGTTCACCCAGGGGGCGTGCGAGATCGCCGAGCGCTACCTGTCGTCGTACGGTTAGGCCGCGTCCCCGCGCCCCGACTCCCGCTCGCTACTACCCGTACTCGTCTGGCAAGGAGCAACTGATGTTCGATTCGATCCGCGGCCGGTCCGTCCTGGTCACCGGCGGTACCAAGGGCATCGGCAAGGGCATCGCGGCCGGCTTCGCCAACGCCGGCGCCCGGGTCCTGATCACCGGGCGGGACGCTGATACCGGCGAGCTGGCCGCGGCCCAGCTCAGCGAGGGCGCGGCCTGCATGATACCGGCCGGCGGGGCGGTCAGCTTCGCCGCCGGGGACGTCAGCGACCAGGCCAGCTGCGCCGAGGTAGTCGCCGAAGCGGTACGCAGGCACGGCGGCCTCGACGTGGTGTGCGCCAACGCCGGGATCTTCCCGGCCGCCTCGCTGGCCCAGATGACGCCGGACGATCTGGACCTGGTGCTGTCGGTGAACCTCAAGGGCACCTTCTTCGTGGTCCAGGCCGCGCTGCCCGCCCTGACCGAGTCCGGGCACGGCCGGGTCATCTTGACCTCGTCCATTACCGGGCCGATGACCGGCTTCACCGGCTGGTCGCACTACGGGGCGAGCAAGGCCGGCCAGCTCGGCTTCATGCGGTCCGTCGCCCTCGAGCTGGCCAGGTCCCAGATCACCGTCAACGCGGTCCTGCCCGGCAACATCGCGACCGAGGGCCTGGACGACCTCGGGGACGACTACATCGCCAGCATGCAGGCATCGATACCGCTCGGCCGGCTCGGCAGCGTCGCCGACATCGCCAACGCGGCCCTGTTCCTCGCCTCCGACGAGGCGGGCTATATCACCGCGCAGACGATCGTGGTCGACGGCGGGCAGACGGTACCCGAGTCGCTCGAGGCGATGGGTTGAGCCAGCTGGCCGAGCACGCGGAGCCGAGGCTGGTCGACGAGGCGCGGCACCGGCTGCTCGACATGATCTCCTCGGGCGCGCTGCGCCCAGGCGACAAGCTCGGCACCGAGCGCGAACTGGCCGCCGAGTTGTCGGTGAGCCGTTCCACGCTGCGCCAGGTGCTGGCCGTGCTGGCCCAGTCCGGCGTGGTCCGGCGGGTGCCAGGCCGGTCCGGCGGCACGTTCGTGGCCCATACGAAGGTCGACCGCGATCTGTCGGTGATCGTCGGGTTGCCCGAGTACCTGCGCAGGCAGGGATTCGTGGCCGGCACCCAGGTGCTGTCGGCCACGATGACCGGGGCCGACGACCTGACCGCGGCCGAGCTGGAGATCGCGACCGGAGCGCTCGTGGTCGACATCGTCAGGATCCGGCTGGCCGACGCCGTGCCGATCTCGCTGGAACGGGCCAGGTTCCCGGCCGACCGGGTGCCCGGGCTGCTCGAGCTGCCCCTCGGCGGCTCGATCTACGACCTGCTCGGGACCGAGTACGGGATCGGCCCGCAGGACGTGACCGAGCATCTGGAGGTGGTACAGGCCGGCCCGGACGAGGCGGCCCTGCTCGGCGTGCCCGACCGGGCGCCGCTGCTGGCGATCACCAGGACGTCGCGCGGGGCCGACGGCGTGCCGTTCGAGTTCTCGCACGACCTGTTCAGGGCCGACCGCACCTGCGTGACGTTCAGGACCAGGGCGGACCGGGCTCAGATCACCCGGCGGCCGCCGGGTGATCTGAGCCCGTAGCTCAGCCCAAGGCGAGCTCGGGGTCGATGCCGTGGTAGGCCGGGACCTTGACGGTCCTGGCGCCTGGCGTCCCGCCGAGGATGATCTTCCGCAGCGAGACGTCGTTGGCCAGGTTGGACTCGTGCAGCACCTTTTCCGGGTTGGCGATGACCTCGATGTAGTACGTGCCGTTGGGCACGCCGGTGACATCGAACGCCTGGCCTGGCAGGAACTGCTCGTAGGTGTCGCCCCAGCCGAGCGGCATTTCCTCCTGCACCCACAGCGCGCTCGGCGAGCCGCAGGCCCCGCCGAAGCCGAGGAATGAGGGTACCCACAGCGCGTGCGGGATCAGCAGGTTCACGCCGTCGGTCGGCGCGATGCAGAAACCGACCTTCTGGCTGCGGACGACCAGCGACTTGCTCGCGTTCAGCAGGCGGTACTGGGCGAACTGCTCGAAGTGCCAGTGATCGTGCCCAGGCTTGTTGGCGAAGCCCATCGTCCCGGCCCTGGCCCGGCCGATGATCCGGCCGTTCTTCCAGAAGTACTGGTAGGCCTTCATGACCGGGGAGCCGTGCGAGCGGAAGCCCTGCACGTCAAGCCGGGAGTGACCGCCGACCCAGACGGTGGCGCCGAACGTCAGGACATCCTTGCCTGGCGTGTTCTTCCGCCCCATGTGGCGAACGTCGATGCCGTACGACGGCAGCGGCACCAGGTCGGGCAGCGACGAGGCCGGCGGACTGGTCAGCGTGGGCACGTTCGCGGGCAGCTTGGGCAGCACCCGGCTGGAAGCGGGGCGCCGCAGGTCGCGGCGGGCCGGGCACGGGTATCCGCAGCGGGAGGCCTTCACGACCTTGACCCGGACGGTCGCGGACGACCCGCGCGCGGTCATGTGCAGGAACCTGGCCCACGCGGTGGTCACGTTGACCTTGACGGTGTAGGTGCCGTACGGCAGCCTCGCCGCGACGAAGGCGGCGTCCACCCCCCAGCCGCGCTGGATGCCCCACACGTTGCCGAGCTGGAAAGGATCGGACGCGCACTGCTGCGGGAAGGGTGACCTGGCCGGCGCCTTCGGCCCTGAGCGCTGCGGGTTGTAGGTGTCCGGGCAGAAGTTGCTGACGTGCGAGGCGACCAGTTTGCCGGCGCCGTTCCTGACCGTGATCCGCATGAACCTGCGCAGGCCGCGCCATCCCGCGAGCATCTTCCGCGGCACCGGCCGCTGCGTGACCGGCCCGCCGGACCTGATGATCTGGGTGATCGTGATCGGCTTGCCGTACCCGGCCCTGGCCACGTCGAACTGCAGCGCGGTGCCGACGGCGGTGACGTACACGCCGGGGTCGATGTAGACCACCTTGCCGTACCGGGGGACGTTGACCGTCCGCTGGGCTACGACCAGCTTGAGCTCGGGTGCGCTGTGCGCGGCGGCCGCCTGGGCCGGCGCGAGCCCGGCGGGCAGCCCGACGGCCGCCGCCAGCCCGGCGACCGCCACGGCGGCGGATCGCAGGGTCCATCGCGAATTGTTCATCCACTCTCCTTGCGCAGGCGAGACCGGCCGGCCTCGTTCCGGGGGATGGGGACCACCCACATCAGACGTCGGCAAGAGGTGGTGCGTTGCTTTATAGACCGAAAAACTTCATTACGTTACCGAGCCGATATCCGGGGCGAAGGTGTTAAAGGGTGCACCGAATGGGGAATGCGTCAGCCGAGCCGGGCGACAAAGCCGCGCAGCCAGGGCAGGAAGGCCCCGGCGAGGTCGTCCCGGTCACACCCGAGCTCGACCGTGGTGCGCAGGTAGTCCTGCTTGTTGCCGGTGTCGAACCGCCGCCCGCTGAACAGCAGGCCGTGCACTCCGCCGCCATGCTCCTGGCCCACGTTCGCCAGCAGGCTCAGAGCGTCCGAGAGCTGGAGTTCCGACTCATGATCGGTCGTGATCGCCCGCAGCACGGGAAAGACGGCGGGATCGCAGACGCAGCGCCCGATCATGACCCATTCGTCGTCCGCCGGCGAGCCGGCCGGCCGCTGGGTCAGGCTGGTGATCCGGACGACGGCCGGGTCCCCGATGGGTTCGGTGGCCGCGACCGTGCGGGCCGCCGTTCCCTGCGACGTGGCCGGGGTCAGGGCCACCACGGTTCCGCCGAGCGCGCGCCGGGCCGCGATCAGCCGGGGCAGCAGCCCGTCCTGCGGCCGCACGATGTTGTCCCCGAGCAGCACCGCGAAGGGTTCCTGGCCGACCGTGTCCGCGCAGCGCAGGACGGCGTCGCCGAGCCCGCGCGGGATGTCCTGCCGGACGAAGCCGATCGCGGGCTGCCCGGGGCCGGCTTCGAGGAGGGCGAGCGCCTCGGCGTCGCCGCGGTCGGCCAGGATGCGCTCCAGCCACGGCGCCGGCCCGAAGTGTGCCTCGAACGCGGCCTGGTCGTCCCCCGTCACCAGGACCAGGCGGGTCAGCCCGGCCGCGGCCGCCTCTTCGGCGATGTACTGCACGACCGGCTTGTCGATGACCGGCAGCATGCCCTTGGCCAGCGCCTTGGTCACCGGCAGCATCCTGGTCCCGAGCCCGGCCACCGGCACCACCGCCGTGCGGACGGGCAGCTCACGCGGGTCCTGACCGCTCGCCTGGCCGTCGTGATCGCTCACGAGATGAGTACCTTAGCCAACCCGGGGCCGGCCAGCTTGCCGCGCGCCGGCGCCTGCGCGGTATACCTGAGGCTCATGGACAGCGACCTCCCGATCTGCGCGACCTGCGGCGTCCAGTACGGCGCGGTCCGGCCGGACTGCCCGATCTGCGAGGACGAGCGGCAGTACGTCGGCTGGGATGGCCAGCGCTGGACCAGCCTGACCGAGCTGCACGCCTCGGGCCGGGCCGGCCGGGTCGACCCGGAGGGACCAGGCATCGTCGGCATCGGCGCGCTGCCGCCGACCGCGATCGGCCAGCGGGCGCTGCTGGTCCGCACGCCGGCCGGGAACGTGCTCTGGGACATGATCACCTACATCGACGATGACCTGGTCGCCGCGATCCGGTCCCTGGGCGGGGTCCGCGCGATCGCGATCAGTCATCCGCACTTCTACGGCTCCATGATCGAGTACGCGCACGCGTTCGATGCGCCGGTCTATATCCACGCCAGCGACCGTGCGTGGGTAGCCAGGCCGGATGAGGCGGTCGTGTTCTGGGAGGGCGACACCACGGCGATCGGCGAGGGCCTGACCCTGGTCAACGCGGGGGTGCACTTCGCCGGCGGCCAGGTGCTGCACTGGGCCGGCGGCGAGGACGGCCGGGGCGCGCTGCTGTCCGGCGACATCGCGACCGTGGTGCCCGACCGCCGCTGGGTGAGCTTCATGTACAGCTACCCGAACCTGATCCCGGAGCGGCCGAAGACGATCAGGCGGGCGCTGGCCTTGCTCGAGCCGCTGCGGTTCGAGGCGGTCTACGGCGCCTGGTGGGGCCGGGTCGTGCGGACCGATGGCGCCGCGGCGATCCGGAGGTCGGCCGACCGGTACTTCCGGTTCGCCCTCGACGACGACGAGGGCTGAGCGCGGCGGCTGCGCTAGCCGGCCAGTTCCTTCTTCTTCTTGTACTTGTCCTTCGGCATCCGGCCCGCGGCCGGCCTGATCGGCGGGATCGGCGGCTGGTCGTGCCGGCGCGGACCGGACCAGAGCGCCGGGACCGCGTCGACTTCGTAGGCGATCGCGTACGCGGCCTGTTCGTAGTTGACCCGCCAGCCGACGAACTCGGGCCACGCCTCGTCCGGCTTGCGCTCGATCGGGAAGTCGACCTCCTGGAGCCGGCCGACCGCGTCAAGGAACTCCTCGTAGGTCACCGCGATCCCGGCCGCGGGGTCGGGTGACTCCGGCACCGGCAGCCGCATCGCCCTGGCGATCTCGCCGAAGCAGGTGAACCCGCTGCGCAGGCACAGCCTGGCCGTCACGACCGGTGCCTCCTCCGGGGCCAGGGCCAGGTACAGCGCGGCCGAGTCGAGGACCGCGAGCAGGGCGGTCACCCAGGACGACATCGGCCGGGGCGACCGGAACCGCACCAGCGGCAGGTAGGTCGTGTGACTTTCCGCGATGTCGGCGGCGAAGCGCTCCCACTGCTGGTACAGGTCCGGCAGCGTGTCGATGGTCGAGGCGCCGGAGCCGAGCGCGTAGTGCGTGCGGGCGAGCAGTTCTGGTCCCCACGATGGCACGCCGGCCCTGGCGTTCAGCAGCGTGATGTCGGTCTCGCGCCGGTTGAAGGCGGCGTACAGCGTCGGCAGGTAGGAGATCTGCAGCGTGATCGTAATCAGCCCGGTGAGCGAGGCCAGGTCCTGGATGGCGCGTTCCCACGCCCCGCTGACGTGCGAGTCGCCGATGAACCACAAAGCGGGGCCGGCCGTCGTGAACGCGTGCGTGATGCCTTCGTGCTGGAACGGCCACAGCAGCAGCGAGTACCCGACGAAGAAGCAGGCCAGCCAGGTGATCAGCTGAACCAGCAGCAGGGCGGCAGCCTGGCTGGCCACGATCGGGTCGCGCCGCTTGTACGAGCCGATCTTGGCCGTGACCACCCGGTACGCCCCGTTCACGAGCAGATCCACGGAACGGATCAGCCAGCGGTTGGCCGGCCGGGGCACGATGATCGTCTGGATCACGCTCCGCGCCGCCGTGAAGACGAGCAGGCCGCCGCCGATGGCGGCGATCACGCGGCCGGTCAGCGGTACGACCATGACCCTCCTCGACGGGTTGCCTCGGAAACTGCCGGCCTACGCATAGTAACGACGTCCCGGTCGGAGGCCCCGGCCGCGTCCGCCTGGCCGGAGCTGACCGGATCTGACATACGCACTGATAAGTGGGGCCGAACGCCTCTACCTGACCGATCGGCCCGGCACGAGAATGGCTTCATAATCGAAGGAAGTGTGTCATGAGTGCCCTGTTCACGCCGGGCGCTCGCAGGCACGGCCCGCAACACAGGCTTCGCGCACTGATGCCCCGCCGCGCACTGGCGATCGCCGGTTCACTCGCTGTCATCCTCGGCCTGGGCCTGTTCGCTGCCCCGGCCGCTCTCGCCGCCCCGGCCGGTCCCCGGCCCGCTCCGTCCGGCCTCACCGGTACCGACTGGACCGCGGTGCCCAACCCGGCCAAGATCGTCGCCCTGACCTTCGACGCCGGCGCCAACGCCGACGGCGTGGCCAGCATCCTGAGCACGCTGACCAGCCAGCATGTCCCGGCCACGTTCATGCTGACCGGGGCCTTCACCAAGGCCTACCCGGCTCAGGCCCGTGCGATCGTGGCGGCCGGGGAACGGGTCGGCGACCATTCGATGACCCATCCCTACTTCACCAAGCTCACCGACGCGCAGATGCGCAGCCAGGTGCGCGACGCGGAGAACGTGATCAAGTCGGTCACCGGCGCCGACCCGTGGCCGTGGTTCAGGTTCCCGTACGGGGACGAGAACGCGCACACGATCTCGGTCGTGAACTCGACCGGGTACGTCCCGATCCGCTGGACCGTGGACACCCTCGGGTGGAAAGGCACTTCGGGCGGCATCACCGTGCAGACCGTCATCAACCGGGTGCTGGCCAGCCTGCAGCCCGGCGAGATCGTGCTCATGCACTGCGGGTCCAACCCGACCGACCACTCGACCCTGGACGCCGACGCGCTGCCGGCGGTGATCGCTGACCTCAAGGCCCGCGGCTACTCGTTCGTCACCCTCGACGCGATGCTCGGTTACCGGTTCGTGCTGTCCGGCGGCCAGGTCCTGCAGTACGGGACCGCGCCATTCGGCTCGCTGGGCACCTTGCCGTCCGGCGTGACCGCGGTCGGCATCGCGGCCGATCACGCGACCGGCGGCTACTGGGTGCTCAAGTCCGACGGCGGGGTCAGGAACTTCGGCACCACCTGGTACGGCTCGCTGGCCGGTCACCTGCCCGCCGGGGTGTCGGTGACCGCGATCGCGGCCGGCCGGGCGGGCGGCTACTACGAGCTGACCTCCGACGGTGATGTGCACGCGTTCGGCGCGCCCGGTCACGGCTCGGATCTCGGCGTGCTGCCTGCCGGAGTCAGCGCCGTCGGTCTCGCGACCGACCCGGCTACCGGCGGTTACTGGCTGCTTCGGTCGGACGGCAAGGTCGACGGGTTCGGCACGGCCGCGCTCGGCTCGGTGGCGGGCTCGCTGTCGGCCGGCGTCCGGGTCACCGGCCTCGCGGCCGCCCCGGCCGGAGCCGGCTACTACGTCCTGACCTCGGACGGCGGCGTGCGCAACTTCGGCGCCACCTGGTACGGCTCGCTGCGCGGCAAGCTGCGGGCCGGCGTGACCGCAGTCGCGATGGCGACCGACCGGGCGACCGGGGGTTACTGGCTGCTGAAGTCCGACGGCGGTGTGGTCAACTTCGCCGCCCCGTGGTACGGCTCGCTGGCCGGGCGGCTCCCGGCTGGCCAGCACGTCCGCGGCATCGCCGGGCAGTAAGGGCTACCGCGCTGGTCCTGGCCCGGCCGTGCGGCCGGGCCAGGACCAGCGTTTCGCCGTCCTGTGCGTGTCGCGGTCAGACGGTCTCCGGCAGGCCGAGCTGGCCGAACAGAGCCGGGCCGAACGTGGTGATCTCGGTGATCGCGCCCCCGGTGATCTGCAGCACGTCCAGCTTGAAGGCACGAAAGACGGTGTCGCCAGGCCGGCGCAGGTAACTCGCCGCGGCCGGCATCCGGTTGGCCGCGGCCGGCCGCAGCCGCCAGTCGCCGTCCCGGTCGGGGCCGAACGCCCGCTCCAGCAGCGGCAGCAGTGCCTCGATGCCGTCGAACAGCCACGGGTAGGGCGGCATGGTCACCCGGACGTCCTGGGCCGCGATCGCCGCTGCGGCCTGAGCGTCGCCGCGTTCGTGCGCGTCGATGAACGCGGCCAGCAGCTCCCGCTCGGCCGGGTCGCTCGGTCGCCCGGCGCCCCAGTCGGCCCGCCGGGCCGGCAGGTGCCCGGCCAGCGTCAGCCGCGCCCGCTGGACCGCGCTGTTCGCAGCGGGAACGCTGGTGCCGAGCAGCCCGGCCGTCGCCTTCGCCGACCAGCCGAGCACGTCCCGGCTGATCAGCGCGGCTCGCTGGCGGGCTGGCAGCACCTGGAGGGCGGCGATGAACGTGAGCGCGATGGTTTCCCGCGCAATGGCCACCTCGTCCGGCCGGTCGGCCTCCGGCGCGACCTCGTCAAGCAGCCGGTCCGGGTAGGGCTGCAGCCAGGGGACATCGGCGAAGGAGGTGAGGGTGGCCCGCTGGCGGGACCGGCGGCGCAGCTGGTCCAGGCAGACGTTGGTCGCGATCGCGTATAGCCAGGCCCGCAGCCCGGGACTGGGTTCCGCGGTGTCCCAGGCCCGCCATCCGCGCAGCAGCGTCTCCTGAACCGCGTCCTCGGCGTCGTCGAACGAGCCGAGCATCCGGTAACAGTGCACGTGCAGTTCGCGCCGGTGCAGCCCGGCCAGCTCGGCGAACTCCGGTTGCCCGGCCGGCCGGCCCGGGGCGCTGCTCACCGGGGCGCTTCTCATCGGGCCGGCTGCTTCAGTCGCGATGGGCGGGCTTGGTCACTTCCTGGACCAGCCAGCCATTGCCCTCCGGGTCCGCGAACGTCAGGAATGAGTTGTAGCTGGCCCGCTCGGGGTCAGGGCCCGGCTGCTGAGAACCCTCCGCGAAGTGGAAGATCTCGCTGACGTCGACCCCGCGGCCGGACAACTCGTCCCTGGCCTTCTCGATGTCGGTGACGACGAGATGCAGGCCCTGCACCGAGCCGGCCGCCTGGCCGTTGCGCATGAGCGTGATCGAGCAGGCCGAGCCGGGCGGCGTGAGCTGCACGACCCTGAATTCCTCGCCGGCCCGGTGGTCGACGTCGAGCCGGAAACCGGCCCGGTCGGTGTAGAACTCCTTCACGGCGTCCACGTCGTTGCACGGCAGCACGATCAGCTGAAGCTGGTAGTCCATGGCGAAATCTCCTCGTTGTCAGGTGCCGGGTTCAGGGTTCCTGTACCGGCATCGCTGACCATGAAACGACCGCGGGCCGGAAAACTCATCGGTGCCGCGATGATCCGGCCAGTCCGGCGGCCGTGGCTCGGGTGGCCTCGGCTTAGGTGACGCGGCTCACCGGGCCGGGGTGACGATAACCAGCGGGATGGGTCGCTGGGTCTTGGTCTGGTACTGACCGTAGCGGCCGTGGTTGTTGTCGTTGACCAGCTTCCACAGCCTGGCGTAGTCCGGGTCGCCGGGCCGCAGTGCCCGGGCCGAGGCCCGCGACCTGGACCGGCCGACCTGGATCTCGACCTGGGGTTCCGCCTCGATGTTGTACAGCCAGCCAGGCGGCCGGTCCGACCCGCCGTTCGAGGCCACGAGCACATAGCCCTGACCGTCGCGAGCGTAGACCAGGGCCGACGTGCGAACCTGGCCGGACTTACGGCCGGTCGTCCTGAGCAGCAGGCACGGCACGCCGATGATCCGGTGCCCGAGCCGGCCATCCGTGCTCTCGTACAGTCGCTGGTGCAAAGTCAGCAGGTTCACGAACGTCATTGTGGTATGCCGGCTCTGCAGGGAAGACTCCGGGGCCGACGTATCCGCCGTCCTCGTACAGGCGGGCGGTATTGCCGCTAATGACATTATTCGAGCCACCGTAGACGTCGATCGCTGATCCGTCCCGCCCGTAAGCGACGGAACACGCTGATTGCCGCTGATCGTATTCC
>DASWAH010000351.1:0-3161 GCA_036391235.1 Streptosporangiaceae bacterium | reverse complement strand
GCCACCGCGGCCAGTTATCACGCCGGTCAGACCGAGTACCTGGCCTACCTCGGCTGGCCGCTGATCGCCGCGCTGGCCGCGGCCACCATCGCAGCCCTGATGACGGCCAGGTGGCGCCCGGCCGGCCTAGCCGCCGCGGTCACGCTGATCGTCCTCGTGGTGTTCTCGTTCGGCGGCCATCCGCAGGCCGGCGGCGTCCCCGATCCATCGGTCAGCCTGCCCTGGCACTGGCTGGAAGAGCATCCGCTGCTCTCCTCGATCCTGCCCGACCGGCTGTCGATCCTGGCCGACGGCGCGGCGGCGGTGCTGCTGGCGGCCGGGATCGACGCCGTGAGCGGGCGGCTTCGCAGCCGGCCAGCAGGCCTGGTCAGGCCGGGACCACAGCCGGCCGGCCGGGAGTTCCGGCTGCTGAACTTGGCGGCGCGGCGGCCCGCGGGCGTGCTCGCGGTCGCGGTGCTGGCCTGCCTGCCGCTGTTGCCCAGGCCGCTGGCCGCGGGGCCAGTGGCCAGGCTGCCGGACGGCTGGACGGCCGCGTTCACGGCGCTGCACCTGCGGCCGGGCGCGACCGTGCTGGTCGTCCCGGTGCCGACCAACATCCTGCCGCTCGCGATGCGCTGGCAGGCCGAGTCCGGGCAGCCGCAGGACCTGGTCGGGGGGTATTTCATCGGCCCGGGGGCCGGCGGTCAGGCCTACATCGGCGGCTTCGGCGTCACGGCGACCGCCTGGTACCTGGACCGGCTCTGGGCGGCCGGGCTGCCGCCGTCCAGCGCGTTCGCACCGGACGCGGCGGCGGCCGGGCTGCCGGTGGCCAGCCCGGCCGGGCCCGCGTCGGCCGGGACGGTGCCGCCAGCGGCCCAGATCGGGGCGGACCTGGCGTCCTGGCATCCGGCCGCCGTGATCGCGGTGACCTCGCCGGATTCGCCGCTGGCGAGCTACCTGGTCGCGAAGTTCGGTCCGCCGTCGGTCCAGGTGCGCGACGTCCTCGCCTGGCGACGCTGACCTGCTCGCCGCTAAGTTACCGTCGGGTAATCACGTGACGGCCGGAGTGGCCGGCTGCAGCCGCGGGTGATCGCGGCCGGCGTACGCTGTCACCCAACGCCGTCCCCGGAGGTCCCTTTGGCGCTGCGGATCATCATCGGTCTCGTCCTCACCGCGGCCGCGGCCGTGCTCGCCGGCCGCCGGATGTTCTGGCTGTACCGGCTGGCCACCAGCGGGCAGCCCGCGCCCGAGCGGATCGAGGCGCTGCGTGAGCACCCGGGGCGAGGCGCCGAGACTCAGGTCACCGAGGTGTTCGGCCAGCGCAAGCTGCTGAAGTGGACGGTGCCGGGGATCGCGCACTTCCTGACCTTCTGGGGCTTCATCATCCTGCTGCTGACGATCATCGAGGCCTACGGCAACCTGTTCAGCAAGACATTCGCGATCCCGGGCATCGGGCACTGGGCCTTCATCGGGTTCATCGAGGACCTGTTCTCCGTCGCGGTGCTGGCCGGCCTGGCCACGTTCACCGTGATCCGGCTGCGGAACAACCCGAAGACCGAGGGTCGCAATTCCCGGTTCTCCGGCTCGCACACCGGCGCGGCCTGGCTCGTGCTCGCGATGATCTTCCTGGTCATCGCCACGCTGCTGATCTACCGGGGCGCGCAGATCAATACCGGCGACTTCCCTTACAGCCACGGCGCGTTCGCTTCCCAGATCGTCGGGCACTGGCTGCACCCGCTCGGCACCGGGGCCAACAAGGCCATCGAGACCACGTTCCTCCTGCTCCAGCTGGCGGTCATCCTCGGCTTCGGCGTGTTCGTCACCTACTCCAAGCACCTGCACATCGCCCTGGCCCCGCTGAACGTGCTGTTCTCCCGCCGCCCGAACGCGCTGCGCGGCCTGGAGCCGATGCGCTCGAACGGCAAGGTGCTGGACTTCGATGAAGCCGACCCCGACACCGACGTGTTCGGCATCGGCAAGATCGAGGACCTGACCTGGAAAGGCATGCTCGACCTGGGAACCTGCACCGAGTGCGGGCGGTGCCAGTCGCAGTGCCCGGCCTGGGCCACCGGCAAGCCGCTGTCGCCCAAGATGGTCATCCTCGACCTGCGCGACCACGCCTTCGCCAAGGCGCCGTATCTGCTGGCCGGTTCTGACGAGGCCAGGGAGCAGCTCCCGGACGCGGTCAAGGCCGAGGCCGCGCGCCCGCTGGTCGGCACGGCCGAGGTCAACGGGGTCATCGACCCCGACGTGCTCTGGTCCTGCACGAACTGCGGCGCGTGCGTGAACGAGTGCCCGGTCGACATCGAGCACATCGACCACATCGACGGCATGCGCCGGCACCAGGTCCTGATCGAGTCCGAGTTCCCGGCCGAAGCGTCCGGCATGCTCAAGAACCTGGAGAACAAGGGCGACCCGTGGGGGATGGGCGAGTCGCGGCGGGCCGACTGGATCGGCGAGCTCGACTTCGAGGTGCCGGTCATCGACGGTGCGATCGGCGACGACGTGGAGTACTTGTTCTGGGTCGGCTGCGCGGGCGCCCTGGAGGACCGGGCCAAGCGCACGACCAAGGCCATCGCCAGCCTGCTGCACACCGCGGGCGTGCGGTTCGCCGTCCTCGGCCCGGCCGAGACCTGCACCGGTGACCCGGCCCGGCGGATGGGCAACGAGTTCGTGTACTCGATGCTGGCCCAGCAGAACGTCGAGACCCTGAACGAGGCGAAGGTCCGCAAGGTCATCGCGAGCTGCCCGCACTGCTTCAACACCCTCGCCAACGAGTACCCGCAGCTCGGCGGGAACTACGAGGTCATCCATCACACCCAGCTGCTGGCCCGGCTGGTCGCCGAGGGCAAGCTCACCCCGGTCACCCCGATCGAGGAGAAGATCACCTACCACGACCCGTGCTTCCTCGGCCGGCACAACAAGGTGTACACGCCGCCGCGGGAGATCATGGAGCAGGTGCCTGGCGTCCAGGCTCAGGAGATGCACCGGTGCAAGGAACGCGGCTTCTGCTGCGGGGCCGGCGGCGCGCGGATGTGGATGGAAGAGCGGATCGGCAAGCGGATCAACGTCGAGCGGATCGACGAAGCCCTCGGCACCGACCCGGATACGATCTCCACCGGCTGCCCGTTCTGCCTGGTCATGCTGGGCGACGCGGTGGCCGCGTAGAAGAGCTCGGGCGA
>DASWAH010000350.1:0-10249 GCA_036391235.1 Streptosporangiaceae bacterium | reverse complement strand
GCCACCGCGGCCGGCGTCGGCGTGCGGGTGAACGAGGAGGCGATCCCGGTCAGGCCGGTCGTCCGCGGAGCCGCCGAGTTGCTCGGCATCGACCCGATGTACGTGGCCTGCGAGGGCCGGATGGTGGTCGTGGTCGACGGTGCCCAGGCCGACGCCGCGCTGGCAGCGCTGCGCGCGCACCCGAGCGGGACCGAGGCCGCGGTGATCGGCGAGGTCGTGACCGAGCCGGCCGGGCTGGTGTCGCTGCGGACCGCGTTCGGCGGTACCAGGATCGTCGACCTGCTGGTCGGGGACCCGTTGCCGCGGATCTGCTGATGCATGAGCTGGCCATCACCGAGAACATCGTGGCGACCGTGACGCAGCGGGTGCCCGGGGCCAGGGTTACCGGAGTGCGGCTGGAGATCGGGCAGCTGTCCGGCGTGGTCGCCGACTCGGTGCGGTTCTGCTTCGACCTGGTCACCGAGGGGACCGCCCTGGAAGGCGCGGGCCTGGAGATCGCCGAGCCGCCCGGCCGGTGCCGCTGCCGGGATTGCGGGGTCGAGTTCGCTCCCGACTGGCCGATCCTGCTGTGCGGCTGCGGCAGCGCCGATGTGCAGGTGATTGCGGGTCAGGACCTGGTCATCACCGCGGTCGAGGTGGCCGGGAGCGAGGTGCGCTGAGATGTGCGCGACCTGCGGCTGCGCCGGCACTGGCGCGCGGGTGCACGACCATGCCCACGATCACGTGCAGGAACTGCCCCCCGGTGACGCCCGCACGATCGCGCTCCAGGCCAAGGTGCTGGCCAAGAACGACGACCTGGCCGCGGGCAACCGGGCCTGGCTGGCCGGCCGGGGTGCGACCATGCTGAACCTGATGAGCTCGCCGGGAGCAGGGAAGACCACGCTGCTCGAGCGAACCGCGCAGGACATGGCTGGCCAGGCCGGCCGGCCCGGGCTCGCGGTGATCGAGGGCGACCAGGAGACCGCGCTCGACGCCGACCGGATCAGGGCAGCCGGCTGCCGGGTGGTGCAGATCAATACTGGCGCGGGCTGCCACCTGGACGCGGATATGGTCCGCCGGGGGCTGGCCGCGCTCGACCCGCCGGCCGGTTCCGTGGTAATGGTCGAGAATGTCGGCAACCTGGTCTGCCCGGCCTTGTTCGACCTGGGTGAGGCGGCCCGGGTCGTGCTCGCCTCGGTCACCGAGGGTGCGGACAAGCCGATGAAGTACCCGGCCATGTTCCGCCGGGCCGACCTGATCCTGGTCACCAAGTCCGACCTGCTGCCCCACCTGCGGTTCGACCTCGATGCCTTCCTGGCCGACCTGACCCTGGTCAGCCCGGCGGCCCGGGTGCTCACGCTGTCGGCCGAGACCGGCGAGGGGCTCGGTCAGTGGTATGACTGGCTGGCCGCGACCGCGGCCTGACCCAGGCTGATGCCGCCGTCGTTGCACGGCACCCGGGTATGCGTGAGTACGGTGAATCCGGCCGCCTCGAGCCGGCCGGTCACCTCGGTGAGCAGCAGCACGTTCTGAAACACGCCGCCGGACAGCGCGACCGTGCCCAGGCCGGCGCGGTCGCGGACGAGGTCGCAGCCGGCCACGATCAGCCGGGCCAGTCCGTGGTGGAACCGGGCCGCGATCACCGGGCCGGCCACCCCGGCCGCGAGATCGGCCGCCGCCGCCGCGATCAGGTCGGTGCCGCGGGCCACGAATGCGGCGCCTTCGCCGTGTCCGAGGTGAGCCGGGTACCAGCCGTCGTGCCCGGGATCGGCGAGCTGCTCGAGCTCGGCCGCGGCCTGTCCTTCGTAGCTGACCGTGTCCCTGACTCCGAGCAGCGCCGCCACCGCGTCGAAGAGCCGGCCAGCGCTCGAGGTCAGCGGCGCGTTAATACCGCGGCGGGCCATCGCCAGCACGGCCGCCCACTGATCCTCGTGCCGTGACCGCAGACCGGAGCCGGCCGGGCTTGCGGCCAGGGCCGCCGCGTCCAGGTAGGCAGCGGCCATTCGCCAGGGCTGGCGGATGGCGGCGGCGCCGCCCGGCATCGGCACGGTACCCAGGTGCCCGGTCCGTTCGAATCCGGTCAGGCTGGCCGTCAGGAACTCCCCGCCCCAGATCGTGCCGTCGGTGCCGTAGCCGGTGCCGTCGAACGCGACCCCGATCACGCGCTCGTCTCGCCCGGCGCCATTGTCGGCCAGGCAGGACGCGATGTGCGCGTGGTGGTGCTGCACCCCGGTCAGCGGCAGGCCCTGCTCGGCCGCCCGCTGCCGGGCGTAGCCGGTCGACAGGTAGTCGGGGTGCAGGTCATGCGCCAGTACTGCCGGATAGGTATCGAACAACCGGCCGTAGTGCTCGATCAGCTGCCGGTAAGACACGAGCGTCTCGAGATTCTCCAGATCGCCGATGTGCGGCGAGACGAACGCCCGGCCGCCCGAGGCCAGGCAGAATGTGCTCTTCAGCTCGGCCCCGCAGGCCAGCACCGGCCGGTCCGCGCTGAAAGCCAGCCGGAGCGGCTCCGGCGCGTATCCGCGGGCCCGGCGGACCGGGTAGGCCAGGCCTCGGAACGAGCGCACCACCGAGTCGTCGGCCCTGATGTAGATCGGCCGGTCGTGGACCAGGAAGGCGTCGGCGATGCCGGCCAGCCGGCCGACCGCCTCCTCGTCCTCGTAACAGATCGGCTCGTCCGAGACGTTTCCGCTGGTCAGCACCAATGGGAAGGCGGCCTCCCGAACCAGCAGGTGGTGCAGGGGGGTGTACGGCAGCAGCACGCCCAGGTACCGGTTGCCTGGCGCGACCGACGGCGCGACCGGCGCGCCTGGCCTGGCCGGCAGCAGCACGATCGGCCGGCGCGGCCCGGTCAGCAGCCCGGCCGCGACCTCGTCGACGCTGACCAGAGAGCTGGCCTGGTCCAGATCGGCCGCGAGCACGGCGAACGGCTTGTCCTCGCGGTGCTTGCGGGCCCGCAACGCGGCCACGGCCGGCTCACAGGTGGCGTCCGCGGACAGGTGGTAGCCGCCGAGTCCCTTGACCGCCAGCACCATGCCACCGGCCAGCAGTTTCGCCGCTTCGTGAATCGGATCGGCGGCCGGAAGTTCGGTTCCGTCGCGGTCGGTCAGCCGGAGCCGGGGCCCGCAGGCCGGGCAGCAGACGGGCTGGGCGTGGAACCGGCGGTCGGCCGGGTCGTGGTACTCGCGGGCGCAGGCGGCGCACATCGCGAACCCGGCCATCGTGGTCAGCGGCCGGTCGTAGGGGATGCCGGCGACGATGGTGAACCGCGGTCCGCAGTTGGTGCAGTTGGTGAACGCGTACCGGTACCGGCGGCTGGCCGGGTCGGACAGCTCGGCCAGGCAGTCCGCGCAGGTCGCCATGTCGGGCGAGATCAGCGTGCGGGACCGGCGGCCGGGGCCGCCGGCCTGGCTCGGCGCGATCGCGAACGTGGTCGAGCCGTCGGGCGGCAGCGGGCTGGTGGCGATCCGTTCCACGCTGGCCAGCGGGGGCGCATCGGTGGCCAGCGCCCGCACGAACGCCTCGATCGTCTCCGGCGCGCCCTCGACCTCGGCGAACACGCCTTCGGTGTCGTTGCCGACCAGGCCGGACAGGCCGAGACCGGTCGCCAGCGAATACACGAACGGGCGGAACCCCACGCCCTGGACGATGCCCTCGACCCGGACGAGCGTCCTGATCCGGTGGCTCACGTTTCTCAGTGTGACGCATCATCCGGGTGCCGGAAGGGAGTCCGGCGCCCGGATGATGCCGAGGAGGTGCCCGGCCTGGTCAGCCGTAAACGTGCAGGTTACGAGCGGCGCGCTGAGCCGCCGCCTGGCAAATCCGGTGACTTCCCTGAGGGCTGCCTGGGAGCTCGCGGTCAGAGTTCGGTCTGGGCGATCAGGCCGGCGAGAGTCTGACCCGGGTGGCCGACGAGCACATGGGCGCCGGGTACGTCGGCCCGCACGCTCGCGGCGACGTGCTCGGCCACGGCGGCCGAGTCGTGGCTGGTCGTGGACAGCACGACCAGATCGGCGCCGACCTTCGCGGCCAGCGCGCTGATCTCGGCGGCGGGCAGGTCGGACGCGAGGTGGTGTACCTGCCACCGGTGCTCCCGCAGGCAGGCCGCGGCCATCAGCGCGGGCAGCCCGTGACGCTCGCCCGGCGGGGTGGCGACCACCGCGATCCCGCGCGGGCGCCCGGCCGGCACGGTGGCGTGGACGGCGATCAGCCGCTCGCAGATCGCCGAGGCCCGGTGTTCCTGCGCGATCGTGATCGTGCCCGCCTGCCAGCCGGCTCCGATCCTGCGCAGGGCAGGCCCGATGACCCGGTCGCACAGGTCGGTGATGCTGACGTGCCCGGCCAGCCGGTCCAGGGTCCGCCTGGCCTGGGTCTCGTGCCCGTCGATGATCGCGTCGTAGAGCCGCCCGGACTGGACGTCCCAGTCCCGCACCTTGATCTGCCCGGCCGGTTCCCGGCCCGCCGCACGCTGCCTGGCCAGCGTCCTGACCGCTTCCTCGCTGACCTCGTAGCCGCGGCTGATCTTGCGGGCGGGCAGTTGCCCGCTGCGGACCCAGGCGTAGGCGGTCTGGTAATGCACGCCGAGCAGGTCGGCGGCCTCGTTCAGTCGCATGGACGGCTCCTGGGGCGCCGGCGTGCTGCGCGGTCGGGTCGGGCGGGCGGTCGGGTTGGACAATCTGATTAGCATAACTTAGTCTGAGTTTCCGGTCGCGCGGTCCGGCCGGACGTCGCGGGGGCGCGCCCGGCCGGACCGCCTGGCCTTCCGCCGGCCCGAGTCCACTGGCCGGGACCTATGGCCCTATCTGGGTGAGTCGCGCTCGGGCAGCCTGCTGGCATCGATGCGAGTAGGTGAGTGCCATGACCGACCCCGCCAGGCCAGCTGTCCATCACCGGGTGCCCTTCCCCGCCGAATCAATTGACGGCCTGCTCGCGACCGCGGCCAGGGCTCCGTCGATCCTGAACTCTCAGCCCTGGCTGTTCAGGGTCGGCGGCTACGCCATTGACCTGTACGCCGACACGTCGCGCAAGCTGCGCAGCGACCGGTCGGGCCGGGAGATGCTGATCAGCTGCGGGGCGGCACTGTTCGGGCTGCGGCTGGCGATCAGGGCGCTCGGCTACGAGCCCGTCGTCGGGATACTGCCCGATCCGGAGAACCCCAGCCTGCTGGCCAGGGTCAGGCTCGGCGAGCAGGTACCGCCCACCGAGGCCGAACGCCGGATCATCGAGGCGATCCCGCACCGGCATACGCACCGGGGCACCTTCACCGACGCGCCGCTGCCGCGCGGCCTGCTGATCAGGCTGCAGCATGACGCGGTCGTGGAGCGGGCCGCGCTCGCCATCATCGACCGGCCGGTCGCCTACAACCAGCTTGCCGACATCATGAACAGGACCGCCGGGCACCTGAGCCGGGACGAGCAGGCTCGCGCCGACGTGTTCCGGTGGGTGCGGATGCCGGGCAGCACGGCCAGGGACGGGGTGCCGGTGAGCGCGATCGCCGCGTCGGGCGCGCAGCGGCCTGGCCGGCTGGTGCAGCGGGACATGGATCTCGGCCGCGGGGCCGGCGAGCTGACCGAGGACGGGCCGCTGCCGGCCGCGACCGCGGTGCTGCTCACGCCGGCCGACACCAGGGCCGACTGGCTGCGGGCCGGGCAGGCCCTGCATCGCCTGCTCGCGCACGCGGCCAGCCAGTGGGTGTTCGCGAGCCTGTACACCCAGCCGCTGGAATCCGAGCCGGCCAGGGCCGCGATCAGGACCCGCCTCGGGCTGCCAGGGGCGCCCCAGGTCGTGCTCCAGCTCGGGGTGGCCAGGACTACCCGGGCCACCGCACGCCGGCCAGCCGGATCCATCAGAGCCTGTCGTGTCGGATAATGGCCTATCAGCCCGCGACCGGACAGGGGTGGGGCATGAACGTGTTCTGGGCGCCATCGGGAGAGCTGCCCAAGGAGGCCAGCACGCCTGAGGAGATCTCCCGCTTCGCCGTCGAGGCCGCGGTGCACGCGCCGTCGGTGAACAACACTCAGCCCTGGTGGTTCAGCAGCGGCGACCGCGAGATCAGCGTGCACGCCGACGTGGAGCGGCGGCTGCGGCTGGCCGACCCGGACGGCCGGGAGATGCTGATCAGCTGCGGTGCGGCCGTGTTCACGGCCCGGGTGGCGCTGCGATACCTTGGATTCGTCCCGAAAGTGCGCATTCTCCCCGATCCCGACCTGCCGAACCTGGTGGCCAGGCTCGACTACTCCGGTGACCACACTCCGCCAGTGGAGTACGAGCGCGAGCTTTTCGCCGAGATCTCGCGGCGGCGCACGCACCGCGGCGGCTTCGATCCCGAGCCGCTGCCGCCCGCGCTGGTCTCGGCCTTGCGGGAGGAGGCGGCCAGGGAACGGGCGACGCTGCGGATCATGACCACCGAAGGCCAGCGTGGCGCGCTGGCCTCGGTCGTGGAGGCGGCCGACTACGCGCTCCGGCTCGATCCGGCCAGGGTCCGCGAGCAGGCCAGATGGGCGCCTCCGCCGGGCAGCCCGCGCCGGGACGGCGTGCCGCCCACCGCCTATCCGGCCAAGCCAGAGCGCACCGAGCCGTCGTTCCCGAGCCGTGACTTCGCGCACGGGCACGGCTGGGGGCTGCCGCCCTCGGGCACCGAGGCGGTGCCGCGCTCGGCCGGCCTGGTCAGCGTGCTCACCACGGCGGCCGACCACCCGGCCGACTGGGTGCACGCGGGCCAGGCCCTGCAGCGGGTGCTGCTGCTCGCGACCAGTTGCGGGGCTACCGCGGCCCTGCACAGCCAGCCGCTCGAAGTATCCGACCTGCGCGGGTTCATCTCGGCCGTGCTCTGTGACGGCGCCTGCCCGCAGATGGTGATCAGGCTCGGCACTACCGGCCAGGCGTCGGTCAGCGTGCGGCGCCGCATCGACGACGTACTCCTGTAGGAAGGCCCAGGCTCACATGAACGACAAGCCGCAGGACAGCAAGCAGATCAAGGTCTTCCTGCTCGACGACCACGAGATCGTCCGGCGGGGGGTGCGGGACCTGCTCGAAGCCGAGTCCGACATCACGGTGATCGGCGAGGCCGGCACGGCCTCGTCCGCGCTGGCCAGGATCCCGGCACTGCAGCCCGACGTGGCCGTGCTCGACGTGCGGCTGCCGGACGGCGACGGCGTCAGCGTCTGCCGCGACATCAGGTCCAAGATGCCCGAGGTCGCCTGCCTGATGCTGACCTCGTTCGGTGACGACGAGGCGCTGTTCGACGCGATCATGGCCGGCGCGGCCGGTTACGTGCTCAAGCAGATCAGGGGAACCGATCTGGTCGGCGCGGTGCGCACGGTCGCGGCCGGCCGGTCGCTGCTCGACCCCGAGGCGGCCAGCCGGGTCATGGCCAGGATGCGCGACCAGTCCAGGCGGTCTGATCCGCTGGCTGCGCTGACTGGCCAGGAACGCAAGATCCTCGAGCTGATCGGCGAGGGCCTGACCAACCGCCAGATCGGCGAGCGGCTGTTCCTGGCCGAGAAGACGGTCAAGAACTATGTCTCCGCGCTGTTCGCCAAGCTCGGCATGGAGCGGCGGACCCAGGCAGCGGCTTACGCGGCCCGGCTGTTCGACGAGGACGGGCACGAGCACACGCACCAGGCGCGCTGACCGGACCGGCTGGCTAGCCGCCTGACCGGCCGTCCTGGTCAGTGCAGCGGGACCCGCCAGACCAGGGTGGTGCCGCCGCCCTCGGCCGGCCCGGTCACCAGCGAGCCGCCGAGACCGGCCGCGCGCTGCTCCAGGTTGCGCAGCCCGCTGCGCCGGCCGCCTGCGCTGAAGCCGACGCCGTCATCGGTGACGGTGAGCACCAGCTCGCCGTTCACGGTCACGGTGACCCGCACCTGACTGGCCTGGGCGTGCCTGGCCGCGTTGGACAGGGCTTCGCGCAGCGCGGTCAGCAGGTGCTCGGCGATCTCGTCGGGCACCAGGGTGTCGAGCGCCCCGTCGAGCTGCAGCGATGGCGCGAACCCGAGCGCGGCCGCCATCTCCTGGGCCACGAACAAGATCCTGGCCCGGAGCGCGGCCGGCTTGGCCTCGGGATGGGTCTGCAGCGCGAAGATCGCCGACCGGATCTCCCTGATGGTGTCGTCGAGCGCGTCCACCGAGCGGCTGACCCGCTCGGCCACCTCAGGCACGGCGATCAGCGAGGTGACGCCCTGCAGCGACATGCCGGTGGCGTACAGCCGCTGGATCACCAGGTCGTGCAGGTCCTTGGCGATCCGGTCGCGGTCCTCGAAGACGGCCATCTGCTCGGCCTGCTTGCGGTGCTCGGCCAGCTCGAGCCCGATCGCCGCCTGGGCCGCGAAGGTCGCCAGCATGTCGGCCGCCGCCGGGGCCAGCGGCATCGCGCCGTTCCGCCGCCCGGCCGACAGGACGCCCCGCACCTGCCCGGGGGTGCCGAGCGGCACCGCCTCGAGCGGGCCGATCGGCAGCTTGGCCTTGGGCGTGGCGACGATACGGGGATCGCTGGTGTAGTCCGGGATCGACAGCGGCTCGCCGGTCCTCATCACCTCCCCGGTTACCGAGCTCTCCAGCGGGACGACCAGGCCGAGCGCCTCCTCGGCCCCGTTCCCTGAGGCGTGCGTGATGCGGACCTGATGGCCATCATCGGCCGGTAGCGTCACCATCACGAGGTCGGCCCCGGTCATCTCCAGGGCCAGGTCGGTGATCAGCGACAGCGCGGTATCGGAGTCGACGCCGGACAGCAACAGCCGGGAGACTTCGGCGGTCGCGCTGAGCCAGCGCTGCTGCCGGCGGGCCTCCTCGTACAGCCTGGCGTTCTCGATGGCCACGCCGGCCGCGGCGGCCAGCGCGACGACGACGGCCTCGTCCTCGGCGTCGAACTGGCCCCCGCCCTCTTTCTCGGTCAGGTACAGGTTGCCGTAGACCTCGCCCCGGATCCTGATCGGAACGCCGAGAAACGATTTCATCGGCGGATGGCCGCCCGGGAAGCCGAATGACGACTTGTGCTCTTTGATATCGGCCAGCCGCAACGTGCTGGGCTCGCTGATCAGCAGCCCGAGCAGGCCCTTGCCCTCCGGCCAGTGATGGATCGACGCGATCTGGTCATCGGACAGGCCGACCGGAATGAACTCGACCAGCCGGTGACCTTCCCCGATCACGCCCATAGCCCCGTACCTGGCGTCGACCAGCGAGACCGCCGTCTCGGTGATGCTGCGCAGCAGTGTCTCCAGTTCCAGGCTGGAACCCACCGCCACCACGGCCTCGAGCAGCGAGTACACCCGGTCTCTGGTGGACAGCACGGCTTGCAGCCTGACCTGAAGCTCGTCCAGCAGCTCATCCAGCCGGAGGCCGGGCAGCAGCGGACGCGCTTGCGCCGGTTCCAAGGGGTGCTCCTGTGTAGTAAGGGCGTCTGGTAATCAACGGCGTCCAACGCCCCGATAGTACGACGGGCCTGCCTGGGCTGGTAGTCACCCCTCATCGGGGACGGAGGTCCCGGTGGCCGGCGACGTGCGGCCCTGATCCGGGACCGGGCCCCTGGCGGATGCTAAGGGCAGCTTCAGAACGGCAAAGGAGCCGTACCCCGCAATTGGCGGGGTGAAGGGATGCTAGGAGGCATCACGATGCGCAGAAGGACATTTGACGCGCTGATGGTGTTCGCGGGTCTGGCGCTGGCGGCGGTGCTGCTGGTGGCGGGTGCGCTGATGACCTGGGGGCATGTGTTCACCAGTAATGAGGTGCACAGTCAGCTGGCGGCGCAGAAGATCGTGTTCCCGGCGGCGAACAGCCCGGAGATCAAGGCGCTGCCGAAGGCGGATGCGGCGGCGATGCGGGTGTACGCGGGTCAGCTGATGACGACGGGTGCGCAGGCGCAGGTGTATGCGGATCATTTCATCAAGGTGCATCTGGGTGAGATCGGCAAGGGCCAGACGTACAGCCAGCTGTCGGGGAAGCTGATGGCGGATCCGAAGAACGCGGCGCTGGCTGGTGAGGTGGAGACGATCTTCAAGGGCACGACGCTGCGCGGGATGCTGCTGAACGCGTACGGGTTCTGGCAGATGGGGCAGATTGCCCTGATCGGCGCGGTGGTGTCGTTCATCGGGGCGGGCCTGCTGCTGGTCTTGTCGCTGTTCGGAGTGTGGCACCTGCGCCGCGCCCCGGAGACCGCCGAGGTCCTCCCCAAGATCTCGCACAAGACTGCGGTTCCGGTCGCCTGACGCGGTACCGGTTCCCGGTCCAAGTCCCCGCCGGCCCCTGGCCGGCGGGGACTTTCCATGCCCGC
>DASWAH010000349.1:0-9071 GCA_036391235.1 Streptosporangiaceae bacterium | reverse complement strand
CGGGCCAGAAAACGACAGCGTCGATGCCGCGCCGCGCCCCGGCGGTCAGGTTCGCGGCCGCCTGCTCGAACGGCATCTCGGCCCAGACCGGCGACTCGCTCTCGGCCAGCTCGTGCACCAGCCCGTAGTAGAACGCCGCGTTGGCCAGCACGTCGGCCAGCGTCGGCCCGGCCGGCAGCACCCGGTTCTCGACCCGCAGGTGCGGCTTGCCGTCGGCGACTGCGTACACCGGCCGGTTCCACCGGTACACGGTGCCGTTGTGCAGCGCCAGCTCGGCCAGCGCCGGGGTCTCGCCGCGGTCCAGCACGGCCGCCGGGTCCTCGTCGTCGACCAGCGGCAGCAGCGCGGGAAAGTACCGCAGGTTCTCCTCGAACAGGTCGCAGACCGACCCGATCCAGCGTTCGCCGAACCACACCCGCGGCCGGACGCCCTGCCGCTTCAGCTCCTCCGAGCGGGTATCGGTGGCCTGCTCGAACAGGGTGATCCTGGTCTCCCGCCACAGCTCGCGCCCGAACAGGTACGGCGAGTTGGCCGCCAGCGCGACCTGGACGCCCGCGATGGCCTGGGCCGCGTTCCAGTAGCTGGCGAACAAGTCGGGCCCGACCTGCAGGTGGCACTGCACGCTGGTGCAGGCTGCCTCGGGCAGGATGTGGTCGACGTAGGTGAGCAGCTGCTCCCGGCCGCCGATGCAGATCCGCATCTCCTCGCCCCTGGCCGCCAGCATCTGGTCGTTCAGCAGCTGGTAGCGCGGGTTGGACGAGATCGCGTGGGCGCCGATATCCCCCGGCCGGAGGCTGGGCAGGATGCCGACCATCAGGATCCGGCTGCCGGCCGCCGAGGCCCGCTCCGACGCCCTGACCAGCGTCTGGCCGATGCCGTGCTCCAGCGCGGCGAACACGTCACCGGTCAGCGTGGCCGGATCGGAGTCCAGCTCGATGTTGAACTTGCCGAGCTCGCTGGTCCAGGCCGGGTCCCCGATCGCGGCGAGCACGTCGGCGTTGGTCATGGCCGCCCGGCCGAGCCCGTCGACCAGGTTGAACTCGATCTCCAGCCCGATCCGCCGCGATCCGGCGTCGAACCGGGACTCCAGCAGCATCCGTTCCAGGACTTCCAGGCAGACGCGCGCCTTTTCACGGTATGCCCGCCGATCCCGACGGGTGATCGAGATCGCAGGTACATCCCTGCCCATGCACTGCCCTCCGCGCGTACAGCTTCCAGCGCTATCTACCCACACTTACATGGATAGGGCATGCTGACCAGGGGCTACCGTCCCTGGCATAGGGGCTTCCAGCCTGATTATGTGGCGCGCGGCGGCGGCTGGCTAGACCCAGGCGGCGGCGACGAACCCGGTGCCGAGCCGGACCGGGGTGGCGCCGCCGTGCGACACGTACAAGTCGTGCCCGGCCAGGTAGAGCAGCCAGTTGCCGCTCGGGTCGGCGGCCAGGCTGACGTGGTCAAGGTTCGGGTAGCCGATCGCCACCTGATGCACCAGCGCCCCGTCCTGGGCGACCTCCCACATCAGCCGCGAGGTGTTGTGCGGCGGCACGCCGCCGCAGCAGGCCCGGCTGACGAACAGGTTGCCGTCCGGCAGGAACACCCCTTCCCGCAGATAGCTGCGCTGCGCATCGGGCGCTCCCGTGACCGGAACGATCCGCACGCCAGGCCCGGGCGGCACGTAGTAGCTCGCGGCGGCCGAGTTGACCAGGTACAGTCCCCAGCCCTCGTTGTCCTGGACGGCGAGGGTCGACACGGCCAGCGTGACGTCGTCCGCCGCCCACGACAGATGCGAGATCGGCGGGAACAGCCCGCTCCGGCCGATCTGAGGCGGCAGCGACAGGACCTTCTGGGTGCCCGACGTCAGGTTCCTGATCACGAGGGTGTAGTCGCTGGCCGCGATCTGCTGGCCCGTGAGGCAGGCCGTCGTGAGCGTCGGCTCGGTTGCGAACGCGACCGAATGGCCGTCCGGGCTGACCGCCGGCAGCCGTCCGGTCCCGAGGACCGTCGGCGTTCCGCCGCTGACCGGTACCGACTCGATCTGGGACGTGCATCCGTGCCCGGCCGCGAAGTAGACGGTCGACCCGTCGGGGCTGACCGAGATCTCGTCCCCGAGCACGCCGCCCGGCACCAGCGTGCCGCTCACCGCCCCGTCCGACTGGTTCAGCGTGACCAGCGCGCCCGCCGTCGTGACCGCGACGATGGCCGGACGGTTGCCGGCCGGCGCCGCGCTGCTCGACGAGACCACCACCGGCTGACTGCTGGCCGGCGCGGTCACGGTCACCGTGGGCTGCGGAGCCGAGCCGCCGTGACCAGCGCAGGCAGCGGATGCTAGGACGACCGCCGGGCCGAGGACCAGGCCTGGCCAGCGAGGGCGACGGACGTCTCGGGAGCGACGCGGCCGGCGCGCAGCGGTCGCGGGACGGATGACAGCGGACATGGCGACCTCGGGCGTACCGGTCGGACAGGACGGGAGCGGTCAACCGGGGCCACCACGGCGACCGAGGCCGATCGTGGCAGGTTCCCGGCCGGCCCGCAACTCCGGTCAGCGGCCCGCTGCGACCGCGGCCGTCATCCGCCGGACCGCCTCGGCGATCAGCTCGGGTGAGGTTCCGATGTTCAGCCGGGCAAACCCGGTGCCCTGAGCGCCGAAGTCCGGTCCCGGGCTCAGGGCCACCTTCCCGTGCTCGAGGAAGGCCGCCGCCGGGTCGTCACCGACTCCCAGGTCGCGGCAGTCGAGCCAGGCCAGGAAGGTGGCCTGGCCAGGCCGGTAGCCGACCCCGGGCAGGTGCTCGGCCAGCAGCGCCGCCAGCAGCCGGCGGTTCTCGTCGATCTGGCCGACGACGGCGTCGAGCCAGGGCACCGCCCTGGTGAACGCGGCGACCGAGGCGAGCACGCCCAGATGGGAGCACAGCAGCGCCTCCCACCGCTCGGCCAGCACGGCGGCCGCCTGATCCGATCCGGCCAGGGCGAGCCCGCACTTCAGGCCGGCCGTGTTCCAGCCCTTGGACGCCGAGGTGAACACGTAAGCCCGCTCGGCCATCTCGTGATCGAGCGACCCGAAGGGAACGAACCTCTCCCCCGGCATGATCAGCGGCGCGTGGATCTCATCGACCAGCAGCAGCACGTCATGGCGGAGGCACAGGCTGGCCACGGCCTGGAGTTCCTGCTCGGTCCAGATCTTGCCAACCGGATTGTGCGGGCTGCAGAGCAGGTAGGCGGCGACGCCCGGGGCGGCCAGGGCCCGGTCCAGCGCCTCCAGGTCGAGCGCGTAGGCCCCGCCCGGCTCCTGGCGCAGCGGCGCCTCGACGACCTGGCGCTGGATGAAGCCGAGCCTGAAGTAGAACGGGCCGTAGACCGGCGGGCTGATCACCACGCCAGAGCCGTGCGGGGTCAGGGCCAGCAACACCTCGGCGATCGCGGTCATCACGTCGGGCACGGCGAACACCCGGTCGGGCCGCGGCGCCCAGCCGAACCGGGCCGACGCGAACGAGGCGAAGGCCTCGCCGAGCTCGCCGACGTGCGGATAGCCGGTATCGCCGATCTCCAGGGCCGCCCTGATCGCCGCGCCGACCGGCTCGGCCGCGGTGAAGTCCATCTCGGCGACGAACGCGGGCAGCACGTCGGGCGGGTAGGTGCGCCATTTGAAGCTCTTGCGCTGGCGGAGGTAGTCCAGGTCGCAGTTTCCGAGGAGGGGGTCCACCCGCCCGATGCTAACCGGGGACGGTTTCCGCCCGGCCGCGCGCTCCCCGGGCCGGATGCTCGACCACGGCGATCACCCGGCTGGCCATGAACCTGGCCGTCCTGACCGCGGTACCGCCGCGGGTCAGCTCGCTCACCTCGACCATGCCGCGCCGGTTCACCACCTCGACTCGCCGGCCAGCCCGGGTGGCGCAGACGTCGTAGGTCTTGGTCACGTCGCCGGCGTCTACGACGATCTCGACGCGATCGCCCTTCATGCCCGGTAGATACCCCGGCGATTGGTCAGGTACGCCGCTGCGAGCCGGCTACGGCGGCCGGAAGCTCGATCTCGCCGCTGAGGTAGCGCTCGACCGACGGCCCGACCGTGGCGGCCAGCTCCTCCACGCTGGCGGCCGCGACCGGCGGCAGGCGGAGCACCAGCCTGGTCATGGCCAGCCCCAGCATCTGGGTAGCGACCATCGCGGCGCGGTAACCGGCCTCGGCCGGGCTGACCCGGTCGGCCAGGCCGGTGACCTTGACCATGGTGCCCAGGATCGAATCGGTCACGAAGTCGCGCAGCATGGCTGCGGCGTGCTCGCTGGTCACGGCGGACTTCAGCAGGCCGAGGAAGGTGTCCTTCAGTGCGTCCGACTCCCACAGGCTCAGCGCCGCCGCCACCAGGCGGGTGCCCGTGCCGGGAAAGCCGGCCGGGCTGGTCAGCGCGGCCGTCATGACCTCGCTGGGCAGCACCGGCAGCCGCATGGCCGCGGCGAACAGCGCTTCCTTGCTGCCGTAGTAGTGGTGGACCAAAGCGGGGTCGACCCCGGCGGCTGCGGCGATGCCGCGGATGGTGGCCCCGCGATAGCCGTGGTCGGCGAACTGCGCGCGGGCCGCCTCGCCGATCGCCGCCCGCGTGCCGCTGTCCCCGGCCGGGCGGCCGGGCGGGCGGCCTGCCCCGTTCCGGCCGCCGCGAGCCTTCGCGGCCCTGCTCATGCCGCCGGCTCCGCCGCTCCGTCCGGCTCCGCCGCGGACAGCTGCGACAACTCGAAGAACCGCTCTTCCAGCGTGGCTGGCGCCTCGGCGACCCTGGCCGGCACGTCACCGAGCGCCCGGCGCACGTCGGCCGGGCCGGCTCCCGGCACCCGCAGGCCGCGCCCGGCTAGTGCCACCTGCAGCCCGGCCGCCTCCAGCGCGCCGAACGCGGCCGACCACGACTCCGCCTCGACCACGGTCACCAGCCGCGACCCCACGATCTCGGCCGCGGTGCCCTGGGCCACGACCCGGCCGGCCGCCATGATCACCAGGCGGCCGCACTCCTGTGCCTCTTCCATGTAGTGGGTCGTCACCAGCACGCCGGCCCCGGCCTCGGCCGCGTCGCCGATGGTCTCCCACAGCCGGGCCCGCCCGAGCGGGTCGACCCCCGACGTCGGCTCGTCCAGCATCAATAGCTCGGGCCGGTGCGACAGCGCCTGCGCGAACGCGACCCGGCGCTGCACCCCGAGCGGCAGCGACCCGACCAGGTCCCTGGCGTAGGGGCGCACGTCGTCGGGCAGCCCGCCGTCGACGTGGCCGAAAATCTGCCCGGTGAACTGCAGGTTCTCAGCCGGGCTGAGATCGTCGTACAACCCCAGGCCCTGCGGCACGTACCCGATCCGGCTTCTGGTCGCCCGTGACGGCCGCTCGCCGAACAGCGTGACCTCCCCGGCCGAGACGCCGGTCAGCCCGAGCAGCAGCCTGATCAGCGTGGTCTTCCCCGCGCCGTTCGCGCCGAGCAGCCCGACGATCTCGCCGGCGCCGACCCGCAGGTCCACCTCGTCCACCGCGGTGAACCGGCCGAAGCGCTTGGTTGCCCGCGCGCACGCGGCTAGCTCTTTCATCTAGAACTCCCCCGCTCGCAACTGCCGGGCCAGCGCTGCCACGGTGACGGCGTCCTGCAGGTCCGGTTCGATGGCCTGGCCGTCGCCGGCCCCGGGGCCGGGATCCGGGTCCCAGGTGCGCCACCGGCCGGCCCGGCGCCAGGACCGGGCGAACGCGTCGCCGTCCGGGCGCTGCTGCGAGGAGCGCAGCGATCCGGGCATCGCGGCCACGATCTCGGCCGGGGTGCCGGAGGCCAGCGCGATCCCGGCGTCGAGGACCAGCACCGAGGTGCACCGCTCGGCTTCGTCCAGGTAGGTCGTGGCCAGCACGATCGCGCAGCCCTCGGCCGCCGCCCTGGCGATGAGCCACCACAGCCCCGACCGGCTGACCGGGTCGACCCCGGTGGTCGGCTCGTCCAGCACGATCAGCTCCGGCTGATGCAGCATCGCCGCGATGACGGCCAGCTTCTGCCGCATGCCGCCGGACAGCTGGCCGGCCAGCCGCCCGGCGGCCGGGGCCAGCCCGGCCCGGTCCAGGTACTCGGCCGACCGCTGGGCCGCCAGCTGTCTGGACATGCCGTAACCCTGCGCGCGGAAGTCGAGGTTCTCGGCCACGGTCAGGTCGGGGTAGATGCCCGAGCTGGCCGGCAGGTACCCGGTCCGCTCCTTGGCGGGCCGCCGCACCTGCCCGCGACCCGGGCTCATCGCCCCGGCCAGGCAGCGCAGCAGGGTGCTCTTCCCGGCCCCGTCACCGCCGACCACCGCGGTCACCTGGCCGGCCGGAGCGGTCAGGCTGACCCCGTCGAGCGCGACGACGTGGCCGTAGCTGACCCGCAGGTCGCTGGCACCCCAGACCGCGGTCGCGGTCCCGGCCCCGCTCATGCCCCCGCCCCCTGCGCCGCCGGGACCGGAGCCCGCCCGCCGCGCTCACGCGCGGCCGGCGCGAGGTAGGCACGGAACCGCAGCGTCGCACCGGTCACCACGATCGCGCCGAGCAGGGTAAGGAACAAGAACGGCTGCCACAGTGCCGCGATCGGCTCGGCCCGCAGCATCACGCCCCGGGAGATCATGTTGAAATAGGTCAGCGGCAGGAAGTAGGCGATCCACCGCACGCCGGCCGCGATCGAGGTCAGCGGGAAGATCAGCCCGGACAGCAGCACCTGCGGCAGCAGCGTCATGACGGCCAGCTGGATCGCCTGGCCCTGGTTCTGGGAGACGCTGGAGATCAGCACGCCGATGCCGAGCGTGACGAACAGGAACAGCAGCGCGCCGAGCCCGAACACCGCCGGGTTGCCACGGAACGGCACCCCGAAGATCGCGATCCCCACGCCCAGCACGATCGCCAGGTCGAACGCGGCGACCAGGAAGTACGGCACGATCTTGCCGAGAAAGACGTCCCTGGGCTTCAGCGGCATCACCGCGAGCTGTTCCAGCGTGCCCGACTGGCGTTCTCGCACCACGCCCAGGCTCGTGATGATGGTCCCGACGAACACCAGCACCACCCCGCACAGCCCGGGGATCATGATCGCCGACGTGTTCAGGCCCGGGTTGTAGAGCACCCGCACCACCGGCGCCGGAGCCCCCGCACCCGGCTTGGCCGCCGCCTGGGCCTTCAGCTCGGCCAGCGCTCCCAGCGCCGCCTTGGCTGCGAACAACTGGCTGCCGTCGACCAGCACCAGCGGCCGGGACCCGCCGGTGACAACGGCCACCTCGGCCTTGCCGTCCCGCAGTTCGTTCTGCGCCCACGCCCGTCCCTGCCCAGGCGCTGTGGTCGTGACGTCGAACAGCCCGGGCAGCCGTCCCGCCAGCACGCTAGCCTGCGGCCCGGCCGCCGCCACGGTCACCGACTTCACGTCGAAGCTGGCCGCGTACCCCAGCACCACGAGCAGCAGCACCGGCAGCACGATCATCATCGCCAGCGTCCTGCGATCCCGCCGGACCTGCCGGAACTCCTTCACGATCATGGCCCACATAGCCGCACCCTTCACCCGCCGCCCGCTAATTCAACACACGTTGAACTCTACAAGCGTTGAATTCCTCAGGTCAACCCCTCCGTCCCCCGACCGCCCCCAACCCCCAACCCCCAACCCCCCGACCGCCACCCCCACTTGAGCTTCACCCCGGATGGCGGACATGCGGTCAGGCGGCGGTTGCCGTCTGAGTGAGTGTGTGCTCGTAGCGTACGGGGCTGAGCATTCCGATGGCGGAGTGCCGGCGGCGATGGTTGTAGCGGTCTTCGATCCAGGCGCCGACGGCGAGCCGGGCCTCGGCTTTGGTGTGCCAGCGGCGGCGGTCGTAGAACTCGGATTTCAGGGTGGACCAGAAGGTTTCGGCGGCAGCGTTATCCCAGCACACGCCGGTGCGTCCCATCGACCGGAGCACTCCGAGGTTGCTGGCAGCGTCGGCGACCTGGGCGGAGGTGTACTGGGTGCCGCGGTCGGCGTGGAAGATCACCTGGCCGGGCAGCTGCCCGCGCAGGGTGACGGCGCGGGTCAGCGCGGTCTGGACCAGGCTGGCGCGCAGGTGGTCCTCGATGGCCCAGCCGAGCACCCGGCGGGAGTGCCCGTCGCGGACCGCGCACAAGTACAGCCAGCCCTGGCCGGTGTCCAGATAGGTGATGTCGGATACCCAGACGGCGTTGAGCACGCCGGTGTCGAAGCGCCGGTTCACCCGGTCCGGGCACGGCGCCTGATCAGCGCCGCGCACGGTCGTGACCGGCGCCCATTTGCGGGGACTGATCCCGCGGATGCCGCTGGCCCGCATCAGCCGGGCGACCGTCTTGCCCGAGACGACCTCGCCGTCCTCGCGCAGATCGGCCAGGATCCGCGGCGAGCCGTAGACCCCGTCCGAGGCCTGATGGAACGTCCGGATCTTCCCGGTCAGCCGCACGCGGCGCTGCTGCGCCGGGGTCGGCCCGGCCGCCTGCCGCGCCGCCCAGCCGTAATACCCCGACCGGGACACCCCGAGCAGCCGGGCCATCCGCGTGATGCCGTAAGCAGCCTTCTCCGCGTCCATGAGCTGGAAGGCCTCTACCGGCCGTTGTTCTCGGAGACGAAGAAGGCCGCGGCTTTTTTCAGGAACTCCCGGTCCATCCGCAGCTCACTGACCTCGACCCGCAGCCGCTCCAGCTCCGCGCGCTCACCGGCGTCCAGCGCCCCCGGCGGATCATCCAGACGCGACCGCTCGACCGCCACCCACCGGCCCAGCAGCTGCTCGCCGACACCGATCTCACGAGCCACCACCGCGATCGGCCGGCCCGTATCGATCACCAGATGCGCCGCATCCCGGCGGTACTCCGGCGTATAGCTCTTGCGCTTCTTCCCTGACATGCAGACATCCTGTCCCGCGAGACCAGCATGATCCCGCTAACTAGATGTCCGCAATCCGGGGTGAACCCCAGAGAGCGGCGCCGCCGCCGGGTTTCGGCTGGTCGGCCGCTGGGTCTCGGCAAGGGCGGGGGTTGGGGGCTGGCTGGGTGGCCGGCGGACCCGGTCACCCAGCCAGCCGGCCTGTTAGCTGCAGCCGCTGGTGGAGCCGCAA
>DASWAH010000348.1:0-8133 GCA_036391235.1 Streptosporangiaceae bacterium | reverse complement strand
GGCGGGCTGGGCCGAGGCGGTCAGCCGGCCGGTGATCATGGACACGACCCGGGCCCGGGAGCTGCTCGGCTGGTCGCCCCGGTTCACCGCGCTTCAGGCCCTGCGCGACACGGTGCGCCGCCGTCCAGGGCCGTGACCCGCCTTACTCGAACCCGGACGTGTCGCCGGCTCCGCGGCGGACGATCTCGGGCCCGTCCTGGGAGAAGTCGATCACCGTCGTCGGGTCGGTGCCGCAGTCGCCGGAGTCGATGACCGCGTCGACGGCGTGTTCCAGCTCCTGCGCGATCAGCCATCCGTCGGTCATCGGCTCATCGTGGCCGGGCAGCAGCAGCGTGCTCGAGACCAGCGGCTCGCCGAGCTCGGCCAGCAGCGCCTGGGCGACGACGTGCCGCGGTATCCGCACGCCGACGGTCTTCTTCCGCGGGTGCTGCAGCCGCCGCGGAACCTCTTTGGTCGCGGGCAGGATGAAGGTGTAGCTGCCGGGCGTCGCCGCCTTGATGGCCCGGAACACCCGGTTGGCCACGACCGCGAACTGGCCGAGCTGCGCGAAGTCCCGGCAGACCAGCGTGAGGTGGTGCCGCTCATCGAGATGGCGGATCGACCGGATCCTGGTGAACCCCTCGCCATTGCCAAGCTGGCAGCCGAGCGCGTAGCAGGAGTCCGTCGGGTAGGCGATCACGCCGCCGTCCCGCACGATCTCGGCGACCTGGGCGATCGCGCGGGGTTGCGGGTTGGCCGGGTGGATGTCGAAGTACCTGGCCATGGCCATGAGCTTAGACCGCTACATGCGGGGGAGCGCGTCCATGGCCAGGGTCTTCTCCTGGCTGAGGTTGGGGGCGGTTCCGACCGCGATCCGGACGTAGGCGTCGCCCTTCAGCACGCTGATCGAGGCGTAGCCGTCGTAGAAGGCGGCGTCGCCGAGCCCGGAAACCGGCTGGGCGTTGACCTTGCCGCGGTAATCGTCGAACCACTTCTTCGCGTTCGGCCCGGTCACCAGCACGACCCGCACCACGTCGTAGGTCGCGAGGTCCGGGCTCTCGCTGGCCGGGGCCTTGGGCCCGTAGAAGACGCAGGCGACGCCGCCCTCGACCATCGCCTTGCCGCGGCGCGGGGCGCTGACCGTCTGGCCCAGTGCGGCACCCGCCTCGGCCACGGTGATGACGTTGCAGGAGTTCGGCTTCCGCTGCCTGGCGGACACCGGCGTCGTGCTGCCCGCCGCGGGCGCCGACGCCGCGGTCGACGCCGGCGGGGCGGTCGTGCCCGTGCCGCCGGAGTCCGATGAGCAGCCCGTGACCATGGCGGTCGCGATGGTCACGGCAACCAGTGCCGGCGCTGCGAACCTCGTAGCTGACCTGGCCATTCGCATGGCGGCCTCCGTACTCCGGCCAGAACACTCACAGAGGCGCTCATCGTCGCATTTCCGGTGTGCCCGGCGCCCGGGATTCAGCCACTTTTCCGAGCGCTCGGTGACGCTCCACCGGCCTGGGTACGCCGGACGGTACCGGGGCGTTCTGACCGCCACGGTGCCAGGCGCTACGGTGCCAGCCCGCTACAGGGCCGCGCCCTCGTCGGCGTAGGACAGCAGGCGCTCGGCGGTCAGCCTGATCCAGGCGCTGACCCAGTCGGCGGTCACGGCCGCCCGCACGTCCGCGGGAACCTGCGCGGGCTCCAGGACCTCGGCCGGACCTTCGACGATGACGGCGACGTGGACGGGATGGTCGCCTTCGGGGACCACCATCGTCAGCCAGGGGGTGCGGCGCAGATGCCGCTCCCGCATCGACCCGGCCATGGTCGGCAGCCAGAACGTCGTGCCGCGCCTGACGAACACCGACATCGCCGCGTGCGGCCGCCCGTCGGCCCGGCTCGGGCCGACCACGCAGAAGGTGCGCCGGCCGAGGTAGGCCTCAAGCTGGGCCGCGCTCAGCCGGCGCTCCGGCGGATACGAGGTCGCGGTGGCCGCGGTCGCCCGCGCGAAACTGCCGTCCTGAAGGTCGCCCAGCACTCCGTTCATGCGCCCGTTCTATCGCAAGACGCTGTCGGTGCCCGGACGGGGGCGGCCCTCCCGGGACCGGCGACCTGCGGTAGACCAGACCCATGCAGCACGAGCCGGTCATCATCCGCGAGTACGACCCTGCCGACCTCGAGGCCGTCTACCGGGTGTGCCTGCTGACGGCCGACAACGGCGGCGACGGCACGGCCCTGTTCCGCGATCCGGACCTGCCGGGGAACGTCTACGCCGGGCCCTACGCAGTCTTCGAGCCGTCGCTGGCCTTCGTAGCCGAAGACTCCGAGGGCGTCGGCGGCTATATCGTCGCCGCGTTCGACAGCCTGGCGTTCCGGCACCGCCTCGAGCAGGAGTGGTGGCCGGAGCTGCGGCTCCGATACCCGGAGCCGCCGCCTGACGTCGCGGGGCGGCTGTCGCTACAGGAGCGGCAGGCGATCGGCAACATCCACCGTCACTTCGGCGCTCCCGACGCGATCACCCGGCGCTTCCCTGCGCACCTGCACATCAACCTTGTGCCGCGCCTGCAGGGCCAGGGCGCGGGGCGGCGTCTGGTCGCGGCGCTGACCGCCCGCCTCCGCGAGCAGGGGTCGCCGGGGCTGCACCTGCTTGTCGCCCCCGGCAACGAGCGGGCGATCGGCTTCTACCGGCACCTGGGATTCACCGAGGAACCGGTGCCGGATCTGCGCGTCTTCACCATGCGATTCGGCGGTCCGGCCGCGGCCGAGACGGATAATTGACTGGCCGCGACGGCCAGCCTGACGTTAGGTTCGCTGCCCGTGGATGATCCAGACGGCTACTTCGGTGAACCGGTCGCGGCGGGTTATGACGACCCGGCCGACCCCATGAACCAGCCCGAGCGCATCGACCCGGCGGTCGGCCTGCTCGCGGAGCTGGCGGGCAGCGGGCGCGCGCTCGAGCTGGCGATCGGCACCGGCCGGATCGGCCTGCCGCTGGCCCGGCGCGGGGTTCCCGTGCACGGGATCGAGCTGTCCAGGGCGATGGTGCAGCGGCTCCGGGCCAAGCCGGGCGGCAACGACGTTACGGTGACGATCGGCGACATGACCACGACGACCGTGCCGGGCTCGTTCGCGCTGGCCTATCTGGTGTTCAACACGATCAACAACCTGACCTCCCAGGACGCCCAGATCGCGTGCTTCGCCAACGTCGCCCGCCACCTGGGACCAGGCGGCTGCTTCGTGATCGAGACCGGCGTGCCGCCGCTGCGTTCGCTGCCGCCCGGCCAGGACATCCAGGGTTACCGGGCCAGCCCGGGCCGGATCGTCTCCTACTCCTTCGACCACGCGACCCAGCGCTACCAGGGCCACTACGTCGAGTTCACCGACGGGACCGGGCCGTACCGCACGATCCCGTTCCGGTACGTCTGGCCGTCCGAGCTCGACCTGATGGCCCGGCTGGCCGGGCTCCGGCTGCGGGACCGCTGGGCCGGCTGGGACCGCGCGCCGTTCACGACCGACAGCCGTTCGCACGTGTCGGTCTGGGAGAAGCCGCGGTAGGGACCAATGGCCCTGCACGCTGCGGTGACAGCAGGGCAACCTGGAGTTCTGGATAGTCCTTCGAAAGATGTGAGGTCGTGGGCGGAATGATGGGCGCCGGCGGCATGGCCGGCTGGCTTGTCTTCCTGGTCGTGTTCGGCATCGTCGCGCTGGTCACGACCGGCGTGGTGACCGCCAGGCTCAGGTCGAGCCGGCCGCGGTCCGAGCTGCCGCCGCCGCCGGCCGAGCGGTCCAGCGTGGACCAGGCCAAGGACGCCCTGCGCATGCGGTACGCGAACGGCGAGATCTCGCGGGAGGAGTACCTGCAGGGCAAGGTCGAGCTGGAGGACTGACCGGCCGGGGTGCGACAATCGGCTGGTGTCAGAACGCCTGTCCGTGCAGCGGGCCGTCCCGGCGTCGCCGGCCGAGATCTTCGCCCTGCTGCGGGATCCCCGCGGCCATGTCGCCATCGACAGTTCCGGCATGCTGATGGCGGCCAGCGGGGACCTCGTCGGACAGGCGGGAGACAGCTTCGTCGTCCACATGGACAGGGAAGCGCTCAACGATTACCCGCTGGGCCGGTACGACGTGACAGTGGAGATCGTCACCTTCGAGCCGGACCGGGAGATCGCCTGGACCATCCGCGGCCAGCTGAATCTCGGCCACGTGTACGGCTACCGGCTGGAGCCGATCGACGGCGGCACGCTGGTGACGTCCTATTACGACTGGTCGGCGACCGAGCAGAGCTGGAAGGACGCCGCGATCTTCCCGGTCATCCCGCAGAGCGCGCTGCGGGCCACGCTCGGCATCCTGGCCAGGACCGTCGCTCCCGGCAAGCCTCGCCCCGACCTGCCCTGACCGTTCACTTAGCGGGGGCCTGGCCGGTGCTGTCCCTGACGATCAGGGTCGTTGCCAGCTCGACGTGATGGGATTCGGTGGCGGCGGCGTCCGCACCGTCACCCGACCTGAGCATGCGGAAGGCAGTCGCGGCCATTGCCGCCAGCGGCTGCCGGACGGTCGTCAGCGCCGGCGCGGCCCAGGTCGCGACGGGTACGTCGTCGAACCCGACGACGCTGACGTCATCCGGCGCGCGCAGCCGGAGCTGGCCGAGCGCCTGCAGCACGCCGAAGGCCTGCGCGTCGTTGCCGGTGACGATCCCGGTCGGGCGGTCGGCCCGGTCCAGCAGCTCGGCCGCCTGGCGCCGGCCGGCCTCGAGCATGTACTCGTCCCGGCGGATCAGGCTTTCGTCGACGGGCAGCCCGGCTTCGAGCATCGCGGCCCGGTAACCGTCTACGCGCGACCGGGCCGACCACAGGTTGGCCGGGCCGCCGATGGCGGCGATGCGCCGGTGGCCGAGCTCGATCAGGTGCCGGGTCGCGATCAGGCCGCCTTGCCAGTTGGTCGTGCCGACCGACCGTACGCCCGCGCCCGGTTCGTCGGCCGGGTCGACGACCACCACCGGGATGCCGGCCTTGGCCAGGCGGCGCAGTTCCATGCTCTCGGGCAGGTGCAGCACGCTGAGGGCGCCGTGCGTGCCCCTGGCCATGGCCTGCGCGAGCCAGCGGTCGAAGTCACCGGGCGAGCTCACCGGGGTGACGATCACGCTATGGCCGTCCTCGGCCGCGGCGAAGACGGTGCCGGTGATGAGTTCCTCGGCCCACGGGCTGGTCTCGCCGTTGACCGTGCAGTTGCCCGCGCCGAGCAGCAAGTCCACCACACCGAAACCGAGCTTCGCGCCCGGCTCGTAACCGTGCTGGCGCAGCTGCCTGGCGATGCGCTCCCGCGTTCCTGGCGCGACGTCGGTCCGGCCGTTGAGCACCTTCGACACCGTGGACAGCGATACCCCGGCCGCGGCGGCGATGCTGGTGAGCGTGCTGGCGCTCGGGGGCGCGGCGTCCCGCCCGGCCCTGCTCGGCATGTCTCACCTCACCGGCTCGTCGCGGCTTTGGCAGCCTGTTTCGAAACCTAGCAGGCCTAAAACGCTTTGACGCGGGTGGGTGACGGCATGCATACTGGATAGTATATCGAAAAAATTTCGAAAGACATGCGGGAGATGTCATGGTAGCCAGCTACCTTCCAGATCAGCTGCTCCGCAACCTGACGCCGCAGCCGATGACCAGGGATCAGCAGCTCGAGGCCGATGAGCAGCTCGGCGCCGCGTTTGCCGCACTCTCGCGGGGCACCGGCCGGGTTACCCGGCGCGCCAGGTCGTGGGCGCGCCACGTCGCGGGTACAGGCCAGGCCGACCGGGCTTTTCGAAACCGGTAAATCTCTTGCCTGTCCGCGGACCGGGCCGGCATCCTGGGCCGATGACCAGCCCGCCAGAAACCCTCACCTACGGCCAGGTCAGCCTGCGGCGCTGGCGCGCCGCCGACGCCGGTGCGCTCCTGGCCGCGGTCACCGAGTCGGCGGATCACCTGCGGCCGTTCATGCCGTGGGCGGACGGCTACAACGCCAAGCGCGCGACCGAGTACCTGAGCGGCTGCGACGCCCAGTGGGAGTCGGGCAGTGCTTTCGCCTACGCGATCACCGTGGACGGCGCGATCGTCGGCAGCGCCGGCCTGCACAACCGGGTCGAGCCCGGTGCCCTGGAGATCGGCTACTGGGTGCACAAGGCCTGGACCGGCCGCGGCATCGCGACCGATGCCGCGGCCGCGCTGACCGAGGCCGCGCTCGCCCTGCCCGGTGTCGACCGGGTGGAGATCTACCACGACGTCGCGAACACCGCAAGCGGGCGCGTCCCGGCCAAGCTCGGCTTTGTCAGACTCGGCGAACGGCCGTCCCGCGACCTCGGCGGCGGTTCCGCTCAGGCCGAGACCGGCACCGAGGTGGCCTGGCAGCACACCCGCTAACCGGCCGCGCTCGTTCGGCCGGGGGCGGTGGCTGGGTGGTTAATGCGCGGGCTCTCGGGTAGCGGCTCGCATTCGAACGGCGTTCAACCGCGCCGGGGAAAGGATGCGAGATATGTGGGCCCTGCTGACGCGTCGGCTGCGGACGAAGCTGATGCTCCTCGTCGCCTTGCCGCTGGCCAGATTCCTGATCCACCGGCTGGCCATGTTCGCCGACCAGCACGGAGCGCGCTCGGCCCGGCTGCTGCACCGCGCCGACGCCGCGGTGACCTCGGTCTCGAGGCGATCCAAGCGCGGCCGCGCCGGCGTCGTCGCCTAGCAATCATCCGGGGTTCCGGTTACGGCTGCGCCTTGGCCGCATCTTCGCCGCCTACGCTGTGGCGCTCGCCGGGGTGCGGTCGACGACCGTGCTGACCAGGCCGGTCTGCAGGTCGTAGACGTGCCCGGAGGCGGTTATCGATGGCGGCACCTTGGCCGAGGCGAGCAGCCGCCCGACGTCCGAGCGAACCGTGGCGGCCGGATCGAGTACTGCCTCGGCGGCGAGTGCCTCCTGGTCGAGCCCAGTCCGTGCCGCGAACGCGGACCGGAAGCCCTCGTCGGCGAGGAACCCGGTGCCGCAGCCGGTGTGATGGACGACGGCCACCTCGAACAACGGCTGGCCCGGCAGCATCGTGCCGGCCAGCTCAGCGATGAACGCGATGTCGTCGATCACCGCCTCAGTCACCCGGCCGCCGGCATTGCGGATGACCGGTGCATCGCCGAGTGCGACGCCCAGGAATGCGGCCGGGTCGACCCGTGGATCCAGGCAGGTCACCAGGAAGACCGGCTGGCGGGGCTGGATGGTCAGGCCGGAATGAGCGCCGGAGCGGGCGAACGCGCGGTTCCGGTCGAGCAGTGCGTAGAGCGCGGACATCAGGTCCTCCTTCGGCCGGCGTCAGGGCCGGGTAACAGTCGCGGGATGACGGACGGGTTCTGAAGGGACGGAGTCACTGAGGCGGGCTGGCTGTGCGGGCAGGAAGATGACGGCCAGCACGGCCCCGGCCGCGGCCACGCCGCCCGCCACGAGCGAGCCGATCGTCAGCCCGTGCAGGAACGCCTGGTCCGCGGCGAGCCGGAGCGCGTGCCCGAGCGCGGGCGAGCCGTGCGCGGCGACGTCGCCCGCGGCCGCGTAAGCGCCCCCGACCGACTGGCGCGCGGCCAGCGCCGCCCGGCCCGGCAGGCCGGCGGGCAGCGTCGCGGTCAGCCTGGACGCGTAGACGGAGGCGAACACGCTGCCGATCACCGCGACGCCGAGCGTGCCGCCGACCAGCCTGGTCGAGTCGTTCACAGCCGACCCGACCCCGGCCATCCGGCGGGAGACCGCCCCCATGATCGACTCGGTGGCGGGGGCCGACGTCAGGCCCATGCCGAGCCCGTACAGCACCATCTGGATCGCGATAACGCCGTAGCTGAGGGTTGCCGTCGCGGTCATGGCGGCCCAGGCGTAGAACGCGGCCATCGCGATCAGCCCGCTCGTCACGACCAGCTTGGTACCGGCCCGGACCGCGAGCTGGGTCCCGGCCACGGACCCGGCGCCGACCGACAGCGCGACCGGCAGCAGGTGCACCCCGGCCGAGAGCGGGCCGTAGCCCCGGACGAACTGGAAGTACTGCGTGATCAGGAAGGTGGACCCGAACATCGCGAAGAACACCATCATGATGGCGCTGCTCGCCGCGCTGAACCGCGGGTTCCTGAAGAAGTTGACGTCGAGCATCGGGTGGCTGCTGTGCGCCTCCCACAGGAGGAA
>DASWAH010000347.1:0-5077 GCA_036391235.1 Streptosporangiaceae bacterium | reverse complement strand
GATGTAGGTGTGGCTGCCGGGCAGCAGGTAGCGCTGCGGGCCCGGGATCGTCGAGGTCGCCGACTTCGCCTTGCCGGTGTGGAACGCGGTCGAGCTGGTGATCAATTTGAACGTCGAGCCGGGCGGGAACGTGTCGTTGATCGCCCGGTTCAGCAGCAGGTCCCGCTTGTCGGTGACCAGCCGCTTGTCGACCTTGTTGAACTTGACCGGGTCCAGCGTGGCCAGGGCGTTCGGGTTGAATGTCGGGTAGGACGCCATCGCCAGGATCGCGCCGGTCTGGGGGTCGATCGCGACCGCCGCGGCCGGCTTGCCCATCGCGACCAGCGCCTGATACGCCGCGTTCTGGGCCCGCGGGCTGATCGTCAGGTAGACGCTCGCGCCCTGCTTCGGCTTCCCGGTGAACAGCCCCTTGATGTTGTAGACGGCCAGGCTCGGGGCCGTCCCTGACAGGAACTTGTCCTCGGACTTCTCGATGCCGGTCAGCCCGAACGGGGAGGTGCTGGCGTCGATCGTGTAGTACCCGGTGACCGGCGCGTAGGTCTTGCCATGGGTGTAGACCCGCTGGTAGTCGCCGTTCTTGAGCAGCCTCGACTTGGCGATGACCATGTTGGCCCCGCCGCCGCTGGCGATGATCTCGCCGCGCCAGTTCTTGAACTGCTCGGAGTACACCCGCGGGTTGTGCGACTCCGCCGCCAGCGAGCTGGCCCGGAAGACCTGCAGGTAGTTGACGTTGATCAGGAGCGCCAGGAACATCACCAGGCTGGCGATGGACAACCGGCGGATCGCTCTGTTCATACCGCCCGCACCACCTGGGTCAGGCCCTCGTCCTGGATCGGCTGCGGGGCCGGACGCCGGCCTGAGTCGCTGATCCTGATCAGCAGGGCAATGACCATCCAGCTCGCCACCAGGGATGACCCGCCCTGGGAGAGGAACGGAGTGGTGATGCCGGTCAGCGGGATCAGCTGGGTGACGCCGCCGACGATGATGAAGACCTGAAGGGCGATACCGAACGCCAGGCCGGCCGCGAGCAGTTTGGCGAAGGGGTCCTTGGTCGCCAGGGCTGCCCGCAAACCGCGCTGCACCAGCAGGCCGAAGATCAGCAGCAGCGCCATCAGCCCGGTGAGGCCGAGTTCCTCGCCGAATCCGGTCATGATGAAGTCGCTCTGCACCAGCGGGGTCTGATAGGGCTGACCCAGGCCGAGCCCGGTGCCGAAGATGCCGCCGAAGGCCATACCTTCCAGGCCCTGGGCGGTCTGGTACCCGGTCGTGCTCCAGTAGGCGAACGGGTGCAGCCATACCGTGAATCGCTCGTGCACGTGCGGGATGATGGTGCCGGCCAGGAAGGCGCCCCCGACGAACGACAGCAGGCCGATCAGCAGCCACGACTTGCGCTGGGTAGCGACGTAGATCATGCAGACGAACAGGCCGAAGAACAGCGCCGAGGTACCGATGTCGGATTCGAAGACCAGGATCAGCATGGCGACGGCCCAGAGCACGATGATCGGACCCAGGTCGCGGCCGCGCGGCAGGTCGACTCCGGCGAACCGCCGGCCGGCCAGCGACAGGACGTCGCGCTTGCGGACGAGATAGCCGGCGAAGAACACGGCCAGCGCGATCCTGGCGAACTCGCCGGGCTGGATCGAGAACCCGCCGATGATGATCCAGACCTTGGCCCCCTGGACCGAGCTCAGGCTGCTCGGCAGCAGGGCCGGGATGGCCAGCAGCACCAGGCCGATCGTGCCGAGCGTGTACGTATAGCGCTGCAGCACCCGGGGTTCGCGGATCAGCACCAGCACCGCGATGAATGCGACCATCCCGACCGCGGTCCACATCAGCTGGTACAGCGCGGCGTGCGTGGTCAGCGTGGAGATCTGGTAACCCGGGTTGCCGTTTCGGCCGGCCTCCTGCAGCCGGTAGATCATCACGATCCCGAGGCCGTTCAGTACCGCCGCCAGCGGCAGCAGCAGCGGATCGGCCCACCGGGCGAACCGGCGCACGGCCAGGTGCCCGAGCACCATCAGGACGGCGAACCCGGCTACGTAGGTGATCAGCCCGGAAGGCATGTGGCCGTTCAGGCCGAGACCGGCCGCGATGTACGCGAACGCCATGATCGCGATGGCGAAGCCGAGCATGGCCAGCTCGACCCCGCGCCTGCCCGGCTGCAGCGGCACCGCCTTGTGCGACGGCGCGCCCGACGGGCCCGAAGGCCCGGCGTCGAGGTTAGGGGCTGCGCTCATCCGGCGGCTCCGGCGGGCGAGCAGTACGAGGGCAGGACCGGCTTGGGTGGCGCGGCCGGTGCGTTTTTCGCGCCCGGCTGACCGCCGCGCTGGCCGGCCGGGGCCTGCTGGCCGGCCGCGGGAGACTGTCTTTGCTGGCCGGCCGCCGCGCGGGTCGCGCTGGCGTTCTTGCCTGTCGCACCCGCGGCGGCCTTGCTGGCCGCCGGCTTGGCCCGGTGCGCCGAGCTCAGCCGCTTGGCCGCGGTGCGGCCGGAGGACGGGCCGCGACGGTGCGTCCTGGTGCGCTTGGCGGTCACCTCGGCACGATGCGCGTACCACTGGCGGATAGCCGACGCGACGACCGCGCACCGGTAGTCCTGCCGGATGTGCGACACGATCTTGCGGGCGGCGGGCAAGCTGACCGCCGGGATCGTGGCCTGGATCTGGCCGGCCTCGCCGGAGGGTATCCCGGCGATCGGGATGTCGGTCCGCTGCACGGCGCTGGACAGGCTGACCCCGGCCACGGCCTGGTTCACCCCGCGGAACACCACGACGTGGCCGTTCGAGATGCCGACGAAATACTCGCCCTGAGTCAGCCGCCACGCGTACAGCCCGCCCGCCCCGAGCACGGCGAACAGGATCAGCAGCGACGCCGAGACGACCGGCCAGCGGCGCCGTCCGACCGTCCGCATCGGGTCGTCGTCGTCATCTTCCTCGTCGTCGTCCGGGGCCCGCGACGGCTCGGCTGGTACCGGGTCCTGCTCCCCGGTGTCGGCCACGCTCCCCGACGCGAACGCGGCGCTGGCGTCGGCCGCGGTCGCCTCGGTCTGCGCCTTACCGGTCGCCAGCAGGTGCGCCCGGGCGGCCGGGCTGTCACTGCGGACCGGCTCGACCGGCTGGTCGGCCCCGCCGGTCAGCGCGCCGACCACGATCACGTCCTGGGTCGGGACGGCGCCGGAATCGGTATCGATGACGTCGGCCAGTACGCACGTGATGTTGTCGGGACCGCCACTGCGGATGGCCAGATCGATGAGCAGGCCGGTCGCCTCGTCGAGGTCGGCGTGCTCCATCAGCGTCTTGTGCACGGTGTCGTCGCTGACCACGTCGGACAGCCCGTCGGAGCACAGCAGGTACCGGTCGCCGACCTTGGCCTTGAGCATGGCCAGGTCCGGCTCGGCCGGAACGCTGCTCTGCAGCGCCCGCATCACCAGCGACCGCTGCGGGTGGGACGCGGCCGCCTCCGGTGTCAGCCGGCCCTCGTCGACCAGCGACTGCACCAAGGTGTGGTCGTGGGTGATGCGGTGGAACAGGCCATCGCGCAGCAGGTAGGCCCGCGAGTCGCCGATGTGGCAGAGGGCGGCCTCGTCACCGGCCCATAGCAGCGCGGTCAGCGTGGTGCCCATGCCCTCGGTCGAGGGGTCGGTCAGCGTGATCTGCTTCAGCTCGGCATTGGCGTCGGCGATCGCGTCGGCCAGTGCCTGCAGCATGTCGATGCCGGTCATGTCGGCATCCAGCGGCGCCAGGGTGGCGATCGCGACCGCGCTGGCGACCTCGCCGGCTGCGTGCCCGCCCATGCCGTCGGCGATCGCGAGCAGGTGCGGGCCCGCGTAGGCCGAATCCTCGTTGCCTTCGCGCAGCAGGCCGACATCGGACCTGACCGTGTACCGGAGTGCCGTCGTCATCTGCGCAGCTCCAGGACGGTCTTGCCGATCCGGACGGGAACGCCGACCGGCACCGGCAGGGGTTGCGTCACCTTCTGCCGGTCCAGGTACGTGCCGTTGGTCGAGCCCAGGTCCTCGACGATCCACTCGCCGTTCTGCGGGTACAGCCTGGCGTGCCTGGTCGAGGCGTAGTCGTCGGTCAGCACCAGGGTGGCGTCGGCGGCCCGGCCGATGGTGATCTGCTGATCGCTGAGCGGGATCGTCGTGCCGGTCAGGCTGCCCCCGGTGACCACCAGGGTGTGCGGGGTCCCGCGGCCCTGCCTGGCCGGTTTCGGCGGCCGCGCCTGCCTGGGCGCCCTGGCCGGGCCGGCCCCCTGGCCGAGCCTGGCCTGCTGCCTGGCGGCCCGGCGCTGGCTGCGCGGCGAGGCGGGCTGGTCAAACAGGTCGGTACGCACGACGCCGACGGCCGCGATCACGAACAACCAGAGCACAGCGAGAAACGCTAGCTTGATCAGATCGAGGGTGAGCTGGTTCATCGGGTCATGAGTCCTCAGGTCGCCGCCGGTCCGCGCGGAACGTCCGCACGGTCCGCGGCTGCTGTCTTCAGAACTGATTCCTGGTGCTGATGAGTTCCTGCTGCTCGTCAGTCTTGCTGCTCGTCAATACTGGCCATCCTGGCGGAAGACCAGGGTCGTGCGGCCCAGGGTAACGCGAGTCCCGTCAGTGAGGGTTATTCTCCTGATCGGTTGGCCTTCCACGAACGTACCGTTCGTCGAGCCGAGGTCTACCAGTACCACCTCGCCATCCTCGACCCGGATCTCGGCGTGGTGGCGGGACACGCCCTGATCGACGAGCCGCAGGTCACAGTCGGTGCCCCGGCCCAGGATGGTCAGCGGCGAGGTGAGCGGGAAAGTGCGCTGGGAAGCCTGGCCGTGACCGGGATCGGCGGTAGAGACCAGCAGCCTCGGGGAGCCGGGGAAGCCTTCCTGCGGCCGGGGCAGGTCGCTGACCGGCCGCCGGATTTCGCCGTCCTCGACGGTCGTGCCCCTGATCACCCCTGACCGGATGCGGAAAGTCCCGATAGTGAGGTCGGGCACTCCCTCGAACCTGATCCTGACCGGACCGACAAAGGAGTAGCCCTGCTCCCTCGCGTACTCCCTGGCCAGCGTGGCCAGCTCGAGGCCGAGGTTGTCCGCGTAG
>DASWAH010000346.1:0-6949 GCA_036391235.1 Streptosporangiaceae bacterium | reverse complement strand
AGGCCCTGGGCCGACGAGCTGTCCAGGGCGCTGACCGACTGGATGCCGCCCGCGCAGGCGTGCGCGCCGCGGGGCAGCGTGCACAGGTAGATGCGCCGGCCGCCGCCGTTGTCGCCGATCCAGCCGATGTAGGCCTTGCCTGATCCGTCGGTCGCGGCGTCGTAGCCGCTGAACTGCTCGTTAGTGGCCAGCGTGATAGCCGGGCCGGTCAGGCCGGCCCCGGCCGGCGCGGCCGGCATGTACGCCGCGGCCAGGGACTGACCGGGCGCGGTTCCGGCCAGTGCGGCGGAGCTGGCTCCGGCCAGCGTGCCGGCGATGATGGCGCTGCTCGCGCCGGCCGCGGCAAGGCCGCGAAGACTAGCGTGCACGTCCCCCTCCAGACATGGTCAAGCGGGTTCGAAAAGGTCGTGATCGCAGTACAGCCATAAGGCGTAACGTCTGTGTAATGCCGGACGAACAGCCTGCGACGGCATCGATCCAGGTCGATGTCGTCGGGACCGTGGCGGTACGCCGGCACGCCCGGATCCTGGCCGGCCAGGAGCTGGGCGGGCGCCGGGCCAGGGTCGCGCTCGTCGCGCTGGCCCTGGCCGGCGGACCGGTCCCGGCCGACCGGCTGGCCGCGATGCTGTGGCCGGGTGAGCCGCCGCCGACCTGGCCGGCCGCGCTGCGCGGGGTGATCAGCGGGATCCGGGCGGCCCTGGAGCCGATCGGCGCGGGCGGTGAGCGGACGATCATCACCACCCCGTCGGGCTACGCGATCGCGCCCGGAGTGACGTCTGATCTCGCGGCGGCCAGGGACGCCCTGAGGGCGGCGGCCGAACTGGACCGGCAGGGGCGGCCATCGGCCGCGCTGCGGGTCGCCGAGCCGGTGACGCGGCTGGCCGGAGACCGGCTGCTGCCGGGCGAGGACGGCGGCTGGCTCGATCCGTACCGGGCCGAGGCGGACGCGGCCGCCCTGCGGGCCAGGGCGATCGTCGCCACCTCGGCGGCCGCGCTCGGTGATCACCACCGGGCCGAGCTGGAAGGCCGGCAGGCCGTCGCGGCCAGCCCGCTGGACGAGCGGGCGCACCGGATTCTGATCGAGGCGCTGCACCACGGCGGTGACCGGGCCGCGGTGGTCCGGGCCTACGAGGCTTGCCGGGCCCTGCTCGCCGAGCACCTGGGCGTCGATCCCGATCCGCAGACGGTCGCGACCTACCTGAGGGCGCTCGGCGAGACCAGCCAGCCGGGAGCGGCCAGGCTGCCGGTGGCGGCATCGGCGTTCTTCGGCCGCGAAGCCGAGCTGGCCGACGTGCGGGCCCAGATCGCGCGGCCCGGGCTGGTCACGCTGTCCGGCCGGGGCGGGGTCGGCAAGTCCCGGCTCGCTCTGCAAGCGGCGGTCCGGGCCTCGTACCCCGGCGGCTGCCTGTGGGTCTCGCTGGCCTCGGTGTCCCAGGACGAACTGGTCGCCTCGACCGTCGCCTGGTCGGCCGGGCTCCCGGTCGGCGGCGACGACCCGGCCGCGCTGCTAGCGGCCCATCTGGCCCCGCTGGGCCGGGCGCTGCTCATCCTGGACGGCTGCGAGGCCGTCGTCGACGGCACGGCCTCACTGGTCAGCACCCTGGTCGCGCTGTGCCCGACGCTCACCGCGCTGGTCACCAGCCGGGTCGCGCTGGCCGTGGACGGCGAGCGGGTCATCGCGGTCGAGCCGCTGCCCGAGCCGGTCCAGGTGCGGCTGCTGGCTGACCGGGTCCGGCATGGCGGCGGCGAGCTGGTGCTGGACCAGGGCACGGCCCCGGTGATCGCTGAGCTGTGCCGGCGGTGCGGCGGGCTGCCGCTCGCCCTGGAGCTGGCGGCGGCCCAGCTCTCCGCGTTGTCGGTGGCCGACCTGCTCGATCACCTGCCCGCGTTGCTGGCCGGGCGGCACGATCAGCTGCGCGAGGTCGCGATGAGCAGCTACCGGCTGCTCGGCGACGACGAGGCGGCGGTGTTCAGGAGCTTCGGGGTGCTGCCGGGGCCGGTCGCGCTGCCGCTGGTCAAGCAGGTCGTGGCGACCGGGGCCGTGACGCCGGTCCGGGTGGTCAGGATCTTGCGCGAGCTGACCGCGCGGGGGCTGCTGGCGGTCGACCGGTCGGGCCCGCGCTGGCGCTACTACACCGATGACGACCTGCACCGGCTGGCCAGGGAACTACTGGACGAAGCCGGTGAGACCACGGCGGCGACCGAGCGGCTCGCGTCGGCCGTCTTGGCCGTCCTGCCGGCCGACCCGCGCACCCCGGCCGGGGACTACCTGGAAGCGATCGGCGAGGTCCTGGCCCCACTCCGGGCCCTGCTCGGCGCCGCGATAGAGGGTCGGCTGCCCGCCCAGGCCGGCCTGGACCTGGCGTTCCGGCTGCACCGGTACTGGGCCGCCAGCAATGTCTCCGAGGGACGGTTCTGGCTGTCCCGGCTGCTGGCCGAGGCCGGACCGGCCGACCAGACCGGGCACGTGGCCTACGCGCTGGGCTACCTGAGTTACTGGTCGGGCGACACCGCGGCGGCGGCGCGGGAGCTGACCCAGGCCGTGGACCTGCTGGCCGGACGGTCGGATGCCTACGCGGCCCGGGCCCTGATCTTTCTTGGCGGCCTGGCCGACGACCTGGACGAGGGCCCGCAGGCGATGGAGTTCGTCCGCCGGTCGATCGCGGCGGCCGCCCCCTTCGGAGTGGACCTGCAGGTCGGCGCGGCCATGGGGATGGGCTGCGTGCTGGCCGAGCGCGCCGATCCGGCCGCGGCCGGGTATGCCGCCGACGCGATCTCGCGGTGCCGGGCGGGCGGATCGGCCGAGCAGCTGGCGGCCACCCTGCCCACCGCGGCGATGGTCTGCTGGCAGGTCGGTGACCTGGCCGCGGCCCGGGGTTACATCGAGGAGGCGATGCCGCTGCTCGCCGGGAGCAGGCGGATCGCCCGGGTGGTGCTGCTGTCGGCGGCGGCCGGGGTGGCCCTGGCCGACGGCGACCTGACCGCCGCGGTCGAGCTCGCCGGCGACGCCGACGCCGACGCGACCGACCTGGGCATCGAGCGGGAGCTCCCGCTGGCCAGGTCTATTCTGGCCCGGGCCCTGCTGGCGGCCGGCCAGCCCGGCCGGGCGGCGGCCGCCGCGGCGGCCGCGGTCACGGCGAGCCGCGGCCTGACGTTCACGTTCCCGCTCGCCGTCTGCCTGGAGACGGCCGCGCTGGTTGTCCTGGCCGGGTCCAGCGGCAAGGGCGGCGCCGCCGGCGACGGCGAGGCCGGCCTGGACGCGGCCCGGCTGCTCGCCGCGGCCGCTGCGATCCGGGGGAGGGGCGACCGGCCAGGGCCGCCGGCTTTGCGAGCCGCGGCCGACGCGGCCAGGGCGGCTCTCGGCCCGCTCCCGGCCGGGCCGGTACCCGACCCGGACGCAGCGGCTCAGCTCGCGCTCGATGCGCTCAGCCGGAGCCTGGAGTGCCGTCCCGCTCAGGTCGACGCCTGCGCGCCTGACCGGCCAGGTTAGCTGCTCTGACCGGCCTGATCCTGAGCCGCCGGGCGGCCGGCGGGCGGACGGTCGGGGCTGAAGTAGCCGAGCAGAAGGTTCACCGGGACCAAGTCGCCGCCGGCGTCCGGATCCGGTTGCTCGGCCAGTTCGTCGCCGAGGCTCCTGAGCTGATCGCGGATGGCCGCGGCGCGCTCGGCGGTGACCCAGCCGTCGGAGATAGCCAGTACCTTGCGCCGGTACGCGGGGGCATCGTCGTGCGGGCCCGGCCGTGATGCCTCGAAGAACTTGCGCCGGAACATCTCCAGGGCCGCCGCGGCCATCGCTTCGACCTCCGGGCTGTCCCGCTCCTCCTCGGTGAGCTCCTCGCCAGCGACAAGCCGGGTGTGGGTCGCCTGATAGCGCTGCTCGACGATTCCCGATACCAGCCGGCTGCTCACCGCGCGGATCAGCCCGGCCGACTCCAGGTGCTTGATATGGCGGTACAGCTTGGTCTGCGGCTCGCCGAGTTCGGCGGCCAGTTCCTTGACCGACCTGACCGGCAGATCGGGGCCGGTGCCCCTGGTCAGCGCGTACAGCATGTTCAGCCGGAGCGGGTCGGCGAGGGCCTTGAGCAGCTCCACGTTGGAGGCCGGCCGCCGCGGCTGGCCGGGCTGCCCCGGGTCGTTCTGTTCGGTCACGAAAAACATCTTGCCACACGTTCACGTTCATGCCATCATTCACGTATACAAGAGTGTTCACGTAAACGTGAATGATTACGTAAAGGTGAACGGCGGTGCTGACGTGCCGCCGGCCCGGCCACCAGGAGGCGAGCACGATGCACCCACGTCAGTTCGAGACCATCGCTACCCAGCGCTCGGACGAGCTGCGAGTCCAGCGGATGACCGTCAGGGACGCGCGGACCGCGCGGCCGGACGCCCGCAGGCTGCGCTCGCAGGCCGGATGGACCCTGATCGCGGTCGGATTGCGGCTTGCCTCGTCGGCCAGCCGGTAGCGGCCGGGCCCGCGACCCGGGCCCGGCCGGGGCCGGCCGGCCCTGCGGTACAGTCGAGCCGACCTGGCCCGGCACCGGGGCCGGCCGGGGCGCGGTGGCGGCAGGGAGCGGCGGCCTATGAAGGCACTGGTGAAATCCAAGGCCGAGCCGGGGCTGTGGGTCGAGGACGTGCCGGTGCCGTCGATCGGGCGCGATGACGTGCTGATCCGGGTGCTGCGCACCGGGCTGTGCGGTACCGACCTGCACATCTACGGCTGGGACGGCTGGGCCCAGGCGAACGTGCCGGTGCCGCTGATCATCGGCCACGAATTCTCGGGCGAGATCGTCGAGCTCGGGTCGGACGTGCGGGACCTGGCCATCGGAGACCTGGTCAGCGGCGAGGGCCACCTGGTCTGCGGACGGTGCCGCAACTGCATGGCCGGCCGCCGGGTGCAATGCGCCCACACCAAGGGCGTCGGCGTCAACCACCCGGGCGCCTTTGCCGAGTACATCGCCCTGCCGGCCGCCAACATCTGGCGGCACCTGCCCGGCATCGACCTGGACGTCGCCTCGATCTTCGACCCGTTCGGCAACGCGGTGCACACCGCGCTCACCTTCCCCGTGCACGGCGAGGACGTGCTGATCACCGGGGCCGGGCCGATCGGGATCATGGCTGCCATCGTGGCCAGGCACGCCGGCGCGCGCTACATCGTGATCACTGACGTCTCGCCCTACCGGCTGGAACTGGCCAGGTCGGCCGGCGTGACGGTGGCCGCCGATACCAGCCTGCGCCCGCTCGGCGAGATCATGGCCGAGCTCGGAATGCGCGAGGGATTCGACGTCGGCATGGAGATGTCCGGCAAGCCGGCCGCGATGCGGGAGATGCTGGCCGCGATGACGCATGGCGGCAAGGTGGCCATGCTCGGCCTGCCAGCTGAGCAGTTCGGAGTCGACTGGTCGCACGTAGTGGTCAACATGATCACGATCAAGGGCATCTACGGGCGCGAGATGTTCGAGACCTGGTACTGGATGTCGGTGCTGACGCAGTCCGGGGTGGATATCAAGCCCGTGATCACGCACCGGTTCGCGGCCGAGGATTTCGAGGCGGCCTTCGAGACGATGCGCGAGGGCCAGTGCGGCAAGGTAGTACTCAACTGGGCTGAACCTGCCAGCTAGCGACATCGAAGGGGACCGGCGATGTTCTCCAGCGTTGCCCCGCAGCTCGCCGACGAACTCGGCCAGATCCGCGATCAGGGGCTGTTCAAGAGCGAGCGCGTCATCGAGAGCCCGCAACGGGCGAGCATCGAGGTAGCGGGCACGCAGGTGCTGAACCTGTGCGCGAACAACTACCTCGGCCTGGCCGACGACCCGCGGATCATCGAGGCGGCCAAGGCGGCACTGGACCGCTGGGGCTTCGGCATGGCCAGCGTGCGGTTCATCTGCGGCACGCAGGACATCCACAAGCAGCTCGAGCACCGGATCAGCGCATTCCTGGGGACCGCCGACACGATCTTGTACCCGTCCTGCTTCGACGCCAACGGCGGGCTGTTCGAGACCATCCTCGGTGAGCAGGACGCGGTGATCAGCGACGAGCTGAACCATGCCTCCATCATCGACGGGATCAGGCTCTGCCGGGCCAGGCGGCTGCGCTACAAGAACCGGGACATGGCCGACCTGGAGGCGCAGCTGAAGTCGGCGTCCGACGCGCGGCGGCGGCTGATCGCCACCGACGGGGTGTTCTCGATGGACGGCTACGTGGCGCCGCTGGGCGAGATCTGCGACCTCGCGGAGCGCTACGACGCCATGGTGATGGTCGACGACTCGCACGCGGTCGGGTTCACCGGGCCGACTGGCCGCGGGACACCGGAGCTGCACGGCGTCACCGACCGGGTCGACATCATCACCGGCACCCTCGGCAAGGCCCTCGGCGGCGCCAGCGGCGGGTTCACCAGCGGCCGGGCCGAGATCGTCGACCTGCTGCGCCAGCGCTCCCGGCCGTACCTGTTCTCCAACTCGGTCGCGCCCGCGGTCGTCGGCGCCTCGCTGAAGGTGCTGGAGTTGCTGGACTCCAGCGACGACCTGCGGGCCCGGCTGGCCGAGAACACCACGTTCTTCCGCGGCCGGATGACCGGCCTGGGGTTCGACATCCTGCCGGGCGATCACCCGATCGTCCCGGTGATGATCGGGGACGCGGCCAGGGCGGGCAAGCTCGCCGACCTGCTGCTGGCCAAGGGCGTGTACGTGATCGGGTTCAGCTACCCCGTCGTTCCGGTCGGCAAGGCCCGGATCAGGACTCAGGTCTCGGCCGCGCATACGCGCGATGAGCTCGAGTTCGCCGCCACCGCATTCGCCTCCGCCCGCGACGAGCTGGGGTAGCGGGCGGTGCGCAGGGTCGCCGCCGCGCTAGCCATGCTCTTCTTCACGGCTCTTCTCGTGGTACCGGCGACGGCCGCCGCCGGGACCGGCCAGGCCGCGCGGGGCGTGGCCGTCAGCAGCCCGGGCCGCGC
>DASWAH010000345.1:0-12725 GCA_036391235.1 Streptosporangiaceae bacterium | reverse complement strand
CGAGCGTGATAGCGCCAACAACTCCACCCATTCTTTGCAGTTGCCGCGCCCGTCGCCCTCGGCGACCAACCCGAATCGCCGGGTGGGGTTGTCGCGCTATAGACCGGCCAACCCCACCCAACGATTCCGGTTCGGCCAGATCGCGGCTTCGGCCGGCGCCCGGCCCACGGGCGCGGCGGTGCCTGGACTGACGAGCGGTTTATGCGAGGAAGGAAGGCGCCGCCCTCAGGCGCCCGCACCGGGGGGCTCCGGGGGGTCGTCCCCCGGACTAGCACAGCTAATACTGTTCTCATGGGGCTGACTCGGCACGCGGGGACGTGGACGATCGAGGACCGGTGCGAGTCGGTATGGCGCTACCTCCCGGTCGAGGTGCCGGCCGGGACCGGCGCCTTAAGGGTCGAGCTCGACTACGACACCGGCGGCGGGGTGCTCGACCTCGGCTGCCTGTCCCCGAACGGGTTCCGCGGCTGGTCCGGCGGGGCGCGCCGGTTCTTCGTGATCACGGCCGCCGCGGCCACGCCCGGCTACCTGGCGGGCGAGCTCGAGCCGGGCACCTGGCAGATCATGGTCGGGCTGCACCAGATCGCGGCGGCCGGAACCAGATACGAGCTGACCGCCGAGGTCACCAGCCGAACGACGCCGGACGGACCGGCCGGGCCGATCGGCCCGGGCGAGCCGGTGCCGCCGGCCGCCCTGCGACCGCCCAGGCGCGAGTTGCCGGGCGAGCCTGGCCTGCGCTGGCTGGCCGGCGACCTGCATGCGCACACCGTGCACTCCGACGGCGTGCTGACCGTGCCCGAGCTGGCCGCGTTCGCGGCCGGACGCGGGCTCGACTTTCTGGCCGTGACCGACCACAACACGATCAGCCAGCACGCCGAACTGCCCGCGGCGGCGGCCGCGCACGGCATCGGGTTGCTGCCGGGGCAGGAGGTCACGACCGAGCGCGGCCACGCCAACGCGTTCGGCGAGATCGGCTGGGTGGACTTCCGCCGGCCACCGGACGAGTGGCTGACGCAGACCGAGCGAGAAGGCGGCCTGCTGTCGGTGAACCACCCGTACGGCGGGCACGTGAGCTGGACGGCGCCGATGCGGCGTCGGCCGCCGCTGCTCGAAGTGTGGCACTGGAGCTGGCTCGACCCGCGCTGGACGACACCGCTGGCCTGGTGGCTGGCCTGGGATCCGGCCGCGACCGCGGTCGGCGGCAGCGACTGGCACCGGCCGGGATCCGACGCGCCGCCCGGTTCGCCGGTCACCTGGGTGCAGGCCGCCAGCACCGAGCCGGCCGCCCTGATCGAGGCGCTGCGAGCCGGGCGGGCGGCGGTCTCGGCCAGCCGGGACGGGCCGGTCCTGCTCCGCGCCGACGGCGAGCTAGTCGCCTGCGGCGCCGACGGCACGATCCTGACCGGCCCCGACGGCCCGGTCACCAGGGTCCGCGGCGACCTGGCCAGGTTCCCGTCCGTCCCCGGGCATCACCGGCTGACCGACCCGACGGGCGCGACGCTGGCCCTCACCAGCTGAGTTAGGCCGAGATTCCGAACTCCAGCCATCGCGACCGCCGGCGGGTCACCTGCTCAGTTAGTTGTTGACGATGTCGTCGAAGCGCGTGTAGTTCCCGTCGCCGCCGGCGGTGTCGTTGTCGTCGTGGCTGAACAGGCTCAGCGTGTACGAGTGGCCGGCGGTCACCGTAGCCGTGACCTGCCGCCAGCCGCCATTGGCCAGGCACGTCTTGGCCAGCACGGTCACCGAGTGGTGCGCGGTGTTGTCGGTCAGGGTGGCCGTCGTCCAGGCCGCCGACACGGTGTCGGGGCAGTTGGCCTTGTACCAGAACGACAGGTGCGGGCCGCGGGCGGTGAACGTCTGGGCGACGCTCGAGCTGCCGTTGGTCGGAGTCGGCTTGCCCAGCCGGACGGCGTGCGTGCCCGAATGCACCTGGGTCCTGACCACCGTGACCGCGCCGGACGTCTTCCAGCTGGCCGTCGTGCCGGTCTCGAAGCCGCCGTTGAGTACCCAGTTGTTGGTGACGGTCGGCTCGCCGAACGAGCAGCCGCCCCCGCCGGCGTTGTTCGCCCAGGTGGATTGCATCGCGAACGTCCCGTTCGGCAAGGTCAGGTCGTTGGTGCCGCCAGGACCGGGCGGGTTCCAGGCGCACAGGTCGCCGTTCTCGGCCCCGCCGGTGAACGTGTTCGACCAGCCGAACGCCGGGTACTGGTCGGTGACCGTCTCCGCATACTCATGACCTTCGACGATCGACGCGCCGTCCAGCACGCCCGCCGCTCCGCTGTTGACGAAGTTCTCGCCGCAGGTGGCGCCCAGGTCGGTGACGTAGGGCATGTTGGTGAACGCGACGTCCAGCGAGCCCGGGACCGGGCCGCCGGGCAGGCTCGGGTCGGCCGAGTCGTCGTGCCAGGCGCAGAACTGCCCGGTCGTCCCGAATCCGTCCGGGTGCGTGCCGGTCGGGGACAAGATCACGTACTGGGCGTCGCGGTTAGACGCCGCCGTGGTGTTGCCGAAATGCTGGGTCGCCGCGATCGCGACCGCGCCGAGCTGCTTGCCGGTCGCGCGGACGGGCGACGCCGCCGAGACGTCGGCCCAGACGCCAGCCAGCGCGCCGCCGGCCGGGTAGGCCACGTGGAACGAGTTCGCCGGGCAGGAGGTCGCGTTGAGCTTGACGCCGTCGCAGTACTGCGTCATCACGCCGGACCAGCGCTCGCCCCCGGTGCCGAGCCCTTTGAACAGTTCCTGCAGGTACGGGGCCTCGCCGTTCGGGTCGCCGCTGAGGGTGAGGTCACCGTGGGCGTTCGTGCTCGCCGTGCCCCACTGGGAGCCGTAGAACACCAGGTACACCTTCTCGTGACCGGAGGTCACCCCGTTCCCGTGCAGGCCGCCGCCGTAGCTCAGGTTGTTCTTGCTGGCCGCGGGGGCCGGGTGCTGGCTGGTCCACCTGGTCATCGCCCGCTGCCTGGCCATGGTCGGCACCACGCCATGCCGGTACGGATGCCCCTGGGCAGGCGAGTACGGATTAGACCCGGCGCCGGTCCTGGGCCCGGCCTTCGGGACCGAGGCACTCGCCGCCACCGCGCCGCCGACGCCGGCGGCCGCCAGCACGACGGCCGACGCGGCGGTACCAGCCCTGAGGGCAAGGCGAAAGGCCTGGGTACGGGCGATCATCGGCGTCCCTTCAACGAGTGACGCGGCCGGTCACCCTGCGTGGCGCGTCGCGGTACCGTCCGGACGGGCGGCAGCTCGCGCCGAATCTAGCATTTTCCGCCCAGGCATCACCGCCACATCATGGTTACAAATGAAGTAGCGCGAAAGAGCACGCTTTGACCGGCCCGGCGGGCCGAGCCGCCGCGGGGCCGCCGGCCTGTGATATCAGTGCCTGAACGGCCCGACGCGCCAGGAGGTCACATGGCAGGCTCGCCACGCTGGGGCATCACGCTGCCGCTGCAGGGTCACTCGCTGGCCGAGCAGCGGGAACTGATCCAGGCCCTGCCCGATCTCGGGTACACCGACGCCTGGTCCGCCGAGCTAGCCGGCATCGACGCGTTCACCCCGCTCGTGCTCGCCTCCCAGTGGAGCAGCCAGCTGCGGCTGGGCACCGCGATCGCGGCGATCTACACGCGCGGCCCGGCGCTGCTCGCGATGACCGCGGCGACCATGGCCGACCTGGCCCCCGGCCGGTTCGTGATGGGCGTCGGCACCTCCACCCCGGTCGTCGTGCAGGAGTGGAACGACATCCCGTTCGAGGCGCCCTACCAGCGCTCGAAGGACACGCTGCGGTTCTTGCGGGCGGCCCTGTCCGGCGAGAAGGTGACCGAGCGGTACCCGACCTTCGCGGTCAACGGGTTCCGGCTGGAACGCGCGCCCGCCGTCCCGCCGGACCTGGCCCTGGCCGCGCTGCGGCCGAAGATGGTCAGGCTCGCCGCCCAGGAGGCCGGTGCCGCGATCACGAACTGGCTGTCCCCGGCCGACGTGCCCAAGGTCCGGGCCGAGGCCGGGCCGGACTGCGAGCTGATCGCCCGGATCTTCGTCTGCCCGACCACCGACACCGGCCTGGCCCGCACGATCGGGCGCCGGCTGGTCACCGCCTACCTGACCGTCCCGGCCTACGCGGCGTTCCACGAATGGCTCGGCCGGGGCGAGCTGATCAAGCCGATGCGGGACAAGTGGGCGGCCGGCGACCGGCGCGGCGCCAGCGAGGCCGTCCCCGACGAGGTAGTCGACGACCTGGTCATCTACGGTGACCTCGACCACTGCAGGGAGCGGGTCGACGCCTACCGGGCGGCCGGCCTGGACACTCCGGTGATCGCGGTGGTCCCGCCGCCGGGCACCGACTCGGCCGCCGCCGTCCGCGGGCTGGGCGCCCCTGACTGACCGAGAACCGGACTCCCCCGTGGCCGGCAGTGCGGCGCGGGGGAGTTCCGGCTCCTGGTCTTAGAAGTGCTCGAGCAGGTGGCTGAACGCCCACCTGGCCTGGTGAATGCCGGAGCAGGAATTGCTGTCGATGGTGCCCGGGCAGCCGCCGTTGTCGCGCTGGATCGCCCAGATCGACAGGAAGCCCATCCGGTGCGCCCGGGCGAACCGCATCATCTGCCCGGCGTCGTTCAGGTAGGTCACCTCGGTCTTCTTCGGGTAGTCGTCGATGCCGGGCAACATCGTCATGCCCTCGGTGCGCCAGACCCGCCTCGGGCTCCAGCCGTGGAAGACGGCCATGAGCTGCCTGTGAGCGTTGCTCACCGCCTCGATCGCGAGCTTGCCCATAGGCAGCGGCTTCGGCTCCTTGGCCAGGTAGTAGTCGAACACCATCAGGTTGACCGAGCTGATCGCGACGCCGTCCGCGACCGCGCTGCGGATCACGCCGAGATTGTGCTGGTCCAGGCCGGACGGCTCGATCCCGATGGTGAACTGGATCTTCAGCCGGAACCCGCGCCCGGCCGCCCACCGCTGGGCCAGCGCGATCGCGGCGCTGCGCCGGGCGATCCCGGCCTGGTTGGTGAGCGAGCGGGCCTCCACGTCCATGTCCAGCTCGCGGACGTGGTAGACGCGGATCACCTGCTCGTAGGCCCGGGCGATGGCGGGGACGCTGTGGCACGAGTCGGCGATCTCGGTGCCGCCCTGGTCGGCGCTGTAGCCGCCGAACGAGGGGATCACGTTGCCGCCGTTCTTGCGCAAGCGGGCGATCTGCTTGCGGTACCGGCCCGCGGAGATCGGCTGCTTTCGCGACCCGTTCCAGGTCACCGTGCACGCGGCCGCGCCTTTCCTACCCGCGGCCTGGACAAAGGCCAGCGTCAGCCGGCGCGCGCCCGACCGGGCGGCCACCGTGGCCACGCTGTCCTTCGTCCAGGTCTCGAAGTAGGGCGCGTACATGCCGCCGTGCCGGTGCTGCGGCTGCGCCGCAGGGGCCGCGACGGCCGGCGCCGCCGCCCCGGCCAAGCCGGTCAGCGGGATCGCCAGCAGGCCAAGCACGCTCGCTGCGGCCGCCCCGGCCTTACGCGCCTTATCTCGCACGGACCTCTCCCTCGTCACCGGTCAGCCGGTAAAGGGCTCGAGGAGGTGGCTGAAGTCCCAGGTGTTCTGGGTGATGCCGGAGCAGGTGTTGCTGTCGGTCGACCCAGGACAGCCGCCATTATCGCGCTGGATCGCCCACATCGACAGGAAGTTCATGTTCTCCTGCTGAGCGAAGCTCAGCATCGTCTGGGCGTCGGCGGTGTAGGTGACCTCGGTCTTCTTCGGGTAGTCGTCGATGCCGGGCAGCATCGTCAGCCCGATCATGTTCCAGAGCTGAGCCGAGGTCTTGCCGGGGAAGATCGTCGCGAGCTGAGCCTCCGTGTTGGTCGCCGCGTTGATCGCGGCCTGGCCCATATTCACGACACCCTCGCCGGCGATGTAGTAGTCGAACACCATGATGTTGACCGAGGTCACGTTCACTCCGTCGGCGACGGCGTTCTGCAGTACCGCCTCGCCGTTCGGGTCAAGGCCGTACTGCTCGACCGGCAGCGTGTACTGCACCTGCAGCGAGATGCCCTGGCTGGCCGCCCAGGCCTGAGTTATCGCGAGGGCCTGGTTGCGCCTGTCGATGCCGGCGCTGTTGTTCAGCGAGGCCGACTCGACATCCATGTCCAGCCGGGTGACGCCGAGCGTGGAGATCACCGACTCGTAGTCGGCCGCGATCGTGTTCACGTCCTTGCATGAGTCGGCGATCTCGGTGCCGCCGTGGTCGGCGCTGTACCCGCCGAAGGACGGGATCACGTCCCCGCCCAGCGCACGCAGCGAGGCGATGTCGGAGTTGTAGGCCGACAGCGCCTGCGTGCCGTTCCATCCCAGCGCGCAGGACCCCTTCTTCGGCGCCTGCAGGAACGCCAGCGTGAAGTACCTGGCCCCCGATGCCTGCGCGGTCGCGGTGAGGCTCGGCGTGTTCGGCGCCAGGTAGGTCTCGTAGTAGGGCGCGTAGACATGGGCGGGCAGCGGGGTGCCGGCCGCCAGGGCGGGGTTCGCGGCCGCCGGGCCGCCGATGACCAGGGCCGCCGTGGCGGTGGCCAGGGTAAGCCGGTACCTGAGTTTCACTGCGCGTTTCCCTTCGTGGCGGGCGAGCGGGCTTACGGGACCGGGGCGGCGACGTCGGTCTTGGCCACGTTCCATCCGGACACGCTGACCACCGGGGTCGCCCCCTGCAGGTCAGCCGAGTTGTAGGTGACGACCAGGGTCTGCGACTCGCCCGGCCAGAGCGTGATGTCGTTGCCCTGCCAGATCGAGGACTGCAGCTCGTTGTCGCCCGCCAGTTCCTGGCCGGCCGCGGTTCCGCGCCGCACGTCGGCGCGCAGGAAGAACGCCACCGCCGTGCTCGCGGTGTTGGTGATCGTCACCGTGGTGGCCAGGTCGGCGCCGTCCGGGCCAGCCTGGTGCGTGGTCGCGGCGGACACCGAGATCGCCGAGGACGGCAGCGACTGCAGCGCGGTCAGGTTCGCGTACTGGCTGACCGTCGCCTGCGGCTGGCCGAGGGTCTTGGTCCAGTTCACGACGTCGGGCTGGGTCGACTGCCAGTACACGTTGCGGTCGATGACCGTGCCGGCGCTGTTGCGCAGCAGCAACTCGACGAAATACGTCTGCGCCTGCGTCGGCGGGCTGGTCTGCGCGGGCACCACCGGGGTGAGCACCCCGGTCCGCACCTGCTGGCTGGCCAGGCTGATGTTGCTGGCCGTCTTGTCGTCGAGCAAGGCACCGGCGGTGCTGTAGACCCTGGCTTCGACCGAGAGCCCGGACACCGCCGCGCCGCCGAGGTTGTCGACCGTGACGGTCCCGTTGTCCAGCGCGTACAGCGCATGCAGGGTCTGGTTCGCCTCCCGCACCCCGAAGTAGCTGCCCGGCTGGTCACCGTCGCTGTTGTAGAGCGTCCAGAGCAGGCTCGGCCAGCCCTTGTTCAGCTGCCAGTAGATCGTCCCGGTGGACGGCAGCGGGGTCGCGTTGGCGTGATCGATGAACGCCTCGAACTGCGCCCTGGTGTTCTCGTACTCGGCGACCTGGGCCTGCTCCACGTACTGGGCCAGGCTCGTGACCGGTCCGTACCGGCTGGTCATCGCGGTGTCGAAGTTGTACAGGGTGCCGAAGTGGTAACCGGTGTGCTTCGTTCCCTCGTAGTTGGCGTGGTACTGGTTCGCGCCGAAGTTCTGCCACAGGTTCGCCAGGTCGCTAGCCGACAGGAACCGGTTCAGCGAGTCGATCGTCGGGACCGTGTCGCCCGCGCTCTCCTCGCTGTCATAGCCCCAGGCACCGCCGGCGTTGGTCACGGTCGTATCCGAGCCCAGGTGGGTCGAGTCGTACCAGTAGTTCGGCGGCACCCAGTCGTACGGGCCTTCCTTCTCCCCCGCGGCGCCGAGCGTGCTGGTCGACTTGTACTCGGCCGAGGCGATCAGCGGCGTCTGCGGGTAGAAGTCGGCCGCGGTGAACCCGGCGATCGAGACCTGCTCCTGGACCGACGACGGCTGGTTGTCCGACCACTGGAAGCTGAACACGCTCGGGTGGTTGCGCAGGTTCGCCCCGATCGTCTGGGCCGAGTTCTGCAGCACGGTCTGCTGGGCCTGGGTGAGCGTGCCCCCGACCTGCCAGGCGTCGCAGCACTGGAACCCGCCGTTGACGAGGATCCCGGCCTGGTCCATCTGCTCGAAGAAATCGGCCGGCATGATGTGGCCCTCGAGCCGGATCGTGTTGACGCCCATGTTCTTCATCAGCGCGATCTGCTTGGCGATGTCGGCCGCCGAGTACGACAGGAACAAGTTCGGGTCGAAACCGCCGCCCCTGATCACGATCGGCACCCCGTTGATCTTGAACGCCCGGGCGCCGGACGGCTCGATGCTGTTGGAACCGGTCAGGTAGGAGGTGACGGTCCTGATCCCGAACGTCTCGGTGGTGGTGTTCAGCGTCGCGGCGCCCTGGGCGACCGAGACCGCCAGCGTGTACAGCGGCTGCGCGCCGAGCTGGTACGGCCACCAGACCTGCGGGCTGGCAATCGTCAGGGCCGGATAGCCGGCCGGGGCGAACGAGACGGTCTGCGTCGTGGCGGCCGGCACGGTCACGCTCTGGCTGACCGTGATCGGCGTCCCGGAGCCGGGCGGCGTGATCGTGGCGGTCACCGTCCCGGTCTGGGCCGTGGCGCTGGAGTTCGTGACGTCGGTCTTGACCGTGAGCGCGGCACTCGACAGGTCGGCCGCGTCGGCCTGGTTCACGTGCGAGTTGCCGACCGCGAGCGGTCCGTCGACCTGGAGTTGCACGGGAAACTCGATGCCGGTGTTGTTGTCCGGCGGTATCTGCGTCCAGTCCACGTTGTCGAGCGTGAACATCGTGGTCGGGTTGTTCGGGTTGACCTCGATAGCGACCGAGTTCGTGCCGGCCCTGATCAGCCCGGTCAGGGCGAACGTGAACCGGGTGTAGGCGCCGGTCACGGTGGCCGACGTGGCTACCTCGGTGCCGTTCACCCACACGTCGGCCGAGCCGATGACCCCGTTGACGATGAGGTTCGCGACCTGGCCGCTGCCCAGGCTGGCGGTGAAGTCGGTGCGCCACCACCACGGCACCGAGAACTGCTTGATCGTGTCGGCGCCGATCTTGGTCATCTGGCCGTAGCACGTCTGCAGGTTGTTGCTGACGAACACGTTCGGGCAGCCGCCGTTCTGCAGCAGCGCCGCGATCTCGGTGCCGGGCGCCCCGGCGTCGTCGTTGGTGACCGGCATCCAGCCCGACGTGCTGAAGCCGGGGGTCGAGATCTGGGCGCCGGTCTGGGTCGCGGTCGCGCTGCTCGCGACCTTCCAGCCGCCGCTCGCGCCGAGGTTGACGATGTCACTCGCCCCGGTGTCCGACGGCGAGGCCGCGGCCAGCGCTGTCGCCTGCGCCGCGCCCGCCCGTGACCCGGTAGCGGTGCGGGCGGCCACGGGCCGCGCGACATGACCGGCTGGCGCGGCGTACGCGTTCGATGCCGCGAGCAGCGAGACGACTCCGAACCCGGCGAACCAGGCGGCCGGCAGCCGGCTGGCACGCAGCCGGCGGTGGCCCAGACGGGGGTGGCCCAGACGGGGGTGGCTCAAACCACGGCGGAACCCTCGCATCGCACGCGACCTCTCCGTGACCCGTCGCGCTCGGCTGCCCCCGCGGTCCGATTGCTGGACGGGGTGTTCCGCTTCTCCTTCGCGGCTCGAATAGTTCGTATACTTTCCAAACAAAACCGTCAAGAGTCGGCCGCACACTTATTAACGGACGTTCAAGCTGCCGTCGGCCAGCCACCGGCCGCCACCGTCGGCCAGCCGCCCCGTCCGGCCGCTCCGCGCTCGATTCGCCTCGGTCTACTCCGCCCTCAGCACGAACGATCAACAGCGCTGTGACCGCGCTGTTGCCTGGGCAACAGCGGAGCCACAGCGCTGTTGATCAAAATGCGCGGAGCGCGGGTCAGGCGGGACGGCGGGGCTCGCCGCGGTAGGTGCCGAACGACCAGCGGTTGCCTTCCGGGTCCCGGGCCGCGAAATCACGCGAGCCGTAGTCGGTCTCGTGCAGCTCCATGATGATCTCGGCGCCCGCCCGCACCGCCCGGTCGTGGACACCGTCGGGGTCACTCGTGACGACATAACAGCCGCAACTGCCGGGCTGGACCGGCCAATGATCGGTCCCATCCGGCGGCCGGACCGACCCGAGCATGATCCCGCCGCCCTCCGGCCAGGACAGCTGCGCGTGGTGGACCACATCGCCGTCGGCGTAGACGGCGGTCTCCTCGAAACCGAACGCGTCGGCCAGGAACCTGATCAGGCCGAGGGCGTCATGAGCCCGCAGCGTCGGCCACACCTGCGCGGGCGGCGGCTGCGCGGGCGACTGCGATGGCGATGGCGATGGCGTGTTCTCCGTCATGACCACCAGCTTTCCCGCTAGACCTCGCCCTCGGCTTGGAGATTTCGGAACTCCGCGGCCAGCCAGCTGGTCGGCGCCGCGCCGGCCAGCGACCGGAACTCGGCGTCCAGATGGGACTGGTCGTAGTACCCGCAGTGCACGGCCAGCGCGGCCAGGTCGAGCGGGCGGCCGGATTCCGCCCGGCGCCGCAGCAGCCGCCTGGCCCGGTCGAACCGGACGACCCGGCCGGCCGTCTTCGGGGTGAGCCCGATCTCGCGCGCGAACCTGGACCGCAAGTGCCGGCCGCTCCAGCCGGTCTCCCCGGCCAGCGCGGACGCCGTGACCGTCCCGCCACTGCGCAGCAGCCGCCGCCAGGCGAACCGCACCTCCGGGCTTACCTGACCAAGACCGCCGCCGAGGGCGGCCCCCAGCAACTGCCCGAAGGCCTCGTCCAGCACCGCGAACCGCACGTCCCAGGCCGGCGCGTCCCGGATCCGTTCCTGAATCTCGGCGGCTAGCGGCCCGCAGACCTGCGTGGCGTCGACGTCGATGCCGGCCAGCTCTCCGGCCGGGCAGCCGAGGAACGCCATCGCGCCGAGCGGGCTGAGGTACACCTGGATGCCCGACTGGCTGCCCGCATGCGTGATGATCGCGGGCGCCGTGTGCAGTCCCCCGGCCAGCGTGACGTAGTCGCCGCCGGGCTGGGCCGGGTCCGGGTGCGCGACGATCGTGAGCGGCTCGTCCAGCGTGAAGATCAGCGTGAGGTACGGCGAGGGCAGCCCGGTATGCCTGGCCGGCTCCAGCCCGGCCTGCCGGTAGCCGCTGTACCCGGCGATGTACGACCGCAGCCCGACCGCGGGCCGCCCCCTCGCCGACTCGTCCACCCGCGGGCCCCCGGATGCCTCCATCTCCCCATTCTGCATCGCCCGGGTCAGCCCGCCGCCGTTCCGTTCCCCAAGGAAGCGCCGCACCTGAACGGGCAGGCTGCGGGCATGACCTCCACTGGTCAGGTGGATCTTCGGGACCTACCCGGGCAGCTGAAGTCCGGGTAGGTCCCGAAGCTCGTACTCCCAGCCGGGCTGCCAGGCGAAGTCGGCGGCGGCCAGGTCCTCGAGCGGTACGCCGCCCAGGTAGTGGTCCAGCCCCCAGCGAGTCGCCACGTGGCCGATGACCAGCACCCGCGAGCCCGGGCGCCAGCGGGCCAGGTCGGTGCAGAACCATCCGACCCGGGCCACGGCCTGCTCCCAGGACTCGCCGCCGGGGTACGGCGTCCGCAGGTGGTCAGCCCGGCCGGCCTGCAGCTCGGCGACCGGCATGCCGGTCCGCGACCCGTAGTCACATTCGCGCAGCCGCCAGTCCAGCAGCACCGGCACCGCAGTGCCGCCGAACGCGACTCGCGCTGTCTGAACGGCCCGGTGCAGGTCGGAGCTGAACACCGCGGCCAACCCGTCGTCGCGGCGGCGGCGGCCCAGGTTGGCGGCGGCCTCCCGGCCGCGTTCGGACAGCTCACCCGGCCGCCAGCCGGTGGCTACGCCGGTCTCGTTGTCGACGGTGATCGAGTGCGTCTCGTACACCACGCTGACCGGCACCGGGTCAGCTCTTCGGCGGCCGGTCCCGGCCGGTCAGGCGACGGCCGGCCGCGCGGGCGAGCTGGCGAAGGACGGCCCCCCGGCACGGACCGCTGTAGATGATGAAGTCACCCCGGTTGTACACGCCAGGGCGTGACGCTGCCGCGGCCGCGGCGTCGCGCACGGCGTTGAGCTGGGCAACCGTCATCTGCAGGTCCGGCTCCTCGGGCTGGTAGATGGTGCCGACCGGATAGTCCCAGCCCGCCCGGCGGCTCATCTCGATGTGACAGCCGAGCACGTGGGTGACCGGGCGCTCGGCCGCGAAGGCGGCCAGCCTGTCCAGGCTCTCGGCGAAGGCGGCCGGGTCGCGGGCGTACAGCCGGCCCGGATACACGGAGTCGCCGGTGAGCAGGAACCCGGTCCACGGGTCGAAGATCGCGACCGAGGCGGGGTGGTGGCCGGGGATGCCGGTCACGTCGAGTACTCGGCCGCCTAGGTCGAACCGGACCACCTGGTCCGGCCAGGACGTGAACCCGAAGAACTCTGCGACGGGCTCGGCAGCCTGGCCCGGCACCAAGGTCGTAGCCGGGCGCCCCTCGAACTGGGCGTCCCCGGCGACGTGGTCACCGTGGCCGTGCGTGTGGGCGACGATCAGCTCGTAGCCGCCGGACCGAGGATTGGCCGCGAGCCAGTCCTGGATCAGCCCGTCGACGGTCGCGCGCAACGGGAACACCGCCGGGTCGCTGGTCGCGCCGGTATCCAGCAGGATCGCCCGCTCGTTGCCGAACAGCA
>DASWAH010000344.1:0-6383 GCA_036391235.1 Streptosporangiaceae bacterium | reverse complement strand
CGCCGTCGGCGCCGTGATCGTGGTCAGCGACGATCAGGCGGTCCGGGCGCAGGCTGAGGCGCTCGGGGCCGAGGTGATCCCCGACGTGGCCGGCCGAGGCCTGAACGAGGCTCTGACCGCCGGGGCCGAGCACGCCGTGCAGCGCTGGCCGGAACGCGGCGTGGCCGCGCTGACCGCCGACTTGCCTGCGCTGTCGGCCAGCGAACTGACGGCCGCGCTGGCCGAGGCCGGCCGCCACAGCCAGGCGTTCGTGCCCGATGCCGCGGGCTCGGGAACCACGTTGTACACGGCTGCGCCGCGCGCGGTGTTCCGGCCGCTTTTCGGGCCGCAGTCCCGCACCAGGCACCGGCTGGCCGGGGCGGCCGAGCTGAACCTGCCGGGAATCGGCGGCCTGCGGCGGGACGTGGACACGCTGGCCGACCTCGGCGCGGCCGAGCGGATCGGGCTTGGCGAGAAGTCGCTGGCGGTCAGGGAGACGATCAGGAGGCGTTCGGCCTAGGGAAGGCTGACCGGGCTAGGCCGCCGCGGCCACGACGACTTAGATGTGCACGATCGGGCAGGTCAGGGTCCTGGTGATGCCGGGCACACCCTGGATCTGCGCGACCACCATCCGGCCCAGGTCATCGACGTTGTCCGACTCGGCCCTGACGATCACGTCGTAAGGTCCTGTCACATCGTCGGCCTGCGTTACGCCGGCAATGCCGCTGATCGCGGACGCGACGTCGGCGGCCTTCCCGACCTCGGTCTGGACGAGGATGTAAGCCTGGACCATGTCGCCCTCCGGTCGTCAGTGTCAGCGCAACGCTATCGCAGTGCGCGGTGGCCGGCGTAGCGGGAGGGCGAGGCGCTGCCGTCCGGGCGGCGCCCGGGACTCGGGGAGGCAGTTATCACGATCGCGGAGTACGGCGAGTTCGGGCTGATCGCGGCGATCGCCGCTCGCCTGCCGGCCGGCCCCGGCCTGCTCCTCGGGCCTGGCGACGACGCGGCCGTGCTGCGCGCGCCCGATGGCCGGGTGGTGGCCACCACCGACATGCTGCTCGAGGGACGGCACTTCCGGCGCGCCTGGTCGCGCGCCCGCGACATCGGGGCCAAGGCGGCGGCCCGCAATCTGGCCGACGTCGCCGCGATGGGCGCGCGGCCGACCGCGCTGCTCGTGAGCTTCGCCGGGCCTGGTGACCTGGCCGTGGACTGGGTGCTCGAACTGGTCGACGGCATCGCGGAGGAATGCGCAGTGGCCGGGGCCGGGGTGGCCGGCGGCGACACCAGCGGCGCCGACACCGTGCTGCTGGCGATCACCGCCCTCGGCGACCTCGCCGGGGCCGAGCCGGTCACCAGGCACGGAGCCCGCCCAGGCGATGTCGTCGCGATCGCGGGCAGCCTCGGCGGTGCCGCGGCCGGCCTGGCGCTGCTCTCGGCCGGCCACGCTGACCCCGGTGCGGACCTGCGTGGCCTGGTCAGGGCACATCAGCGGCCGACGCCCCCGTACGACGCCGGTCCCGAAGCGGCCGCCCTCGGCGCGACGGCGATGATCGACGTCAGCGACGGGCTCGTGGCCGACCTCGGCCACGTCGCTGAGGCCAGCGGGGTCGGGATCCGCCTGAGCTGGGACCGGCTCGCGGCCGGCCCGGCAGCCAGGGCGGGCCGGCTCGAGAAGGCGGCCGGCGTGCTGGGCGGGGCTGACTGGCGCGCCTGGGTTCTCGCTGGCGGGGACGACCATGCGCTGGCCGCCACGTTCCCGGCCAGGACCCTGTTGCCGGATCGCTGGCACGTAGTCGGCGAGGTCGTCGGCAGCGCCGGTTCCGGTGGTGGCGCGGGCGCTGCCGGCGACAGCGGTGGTGGTGGCGCGGGTGCGGTGACCATCGATGGCCGGGTCTGGGACGGCCCGGGTGGCTGGCGGCACTTCACGGACTGAGGGCTGTCACATCGGCCGACTGCGCCGCCCGTCGCTGGCGATCGCCCGCGCGGCCCGGGACGATTGCTTCGGATCCGCTGTGGGGAACAAATTATCGTAAATCGCCCCCGGAACTCCCCACTACGGATCCAGAGCTAGTTGATCATGGGTTTGAGGGGGGCGGATCAGGAGGTGGAGGACGGCGGGCTGTGAAGATCTGACTGCGAAGTAACTCTGCGTGCTTGACCAAATTCTCTAGGTCACTCGCCCCGCTGCTGATTGCTTGATATAACCACAGAGATGCCGCGTCACCGGCTGGAAGGCCGTCCTCGACACAGGGCGAAGCGTCAGGGATTCTGGCCCCCACGCGGCGTCCGGTCCGACCGCGGCCACACTCGGACGCAGACCGAAGTTGCGTCCGCCGGCCCCCGCTCCGGCCCGCGCTCCAGGGGGCGTTCCGGTTCGCGGCCCGAGTACGGGCGCATGGTGCGGGGTGCGATGCTGACGCCCTGGTTCGCGGTCAGCGTGGGCATCGTGGTCGCGACCTCGCTGACCCTGGCCGCGCCGCATCCGGCCCTCACGTTCCCGCCATCGCGGAGCGGGCATTGCGCTCAGTCGGGATGCTCGTCCGACCGCGCCCCGGCCAAGGGCCGGGCCCCCGCCATCAAGCAGGAGACCCCGCTGCCGGTTGCCCAGCTGCCGGCCAAGCAGCAGCAACCCACGGCGAACGTGCACGCGGCGGTCAAGGTGGAGTACGAGCTGCTGCCGCCGCACGACAACCACTTCATGGCGGTCGTGCTGATCAAGGGCCGCAAGGCCCTGGGCAAGTGGACGCTGCGGTTCAGGCTGCCCGGCGCGCAGATCGAGTCGATCATGTGGGCCGGCTGGACCCGCGAGGGCGGCGACGGCGTGCTGGTGTCGGGATCCCCTTCACCATGGCCGCGTTCCGGCGCCAACGAGGCGAGGATCGTCATATTCGGATCCGGAACTCCAGGCTGGCCAGCCGGCTGCGCCTTCGACGGCGAAAGCTGCGCGGTCCACAAGCTCACGGGCGGCGCGGAACGGCACGCAGGCCTGGTGATTGCGGACCGCTGAGTCGCTGGCTGCCGCCGCTGGCTCGGCAGTCGCCTCCGGCTGCCGATTAGGCTGACTGGCATGAACCAGACTCCGCCCCGGGTGCTCGCGATCGCCGGCTCTGACTCGGGCGGCGGCGCGGGCATCCAGGCCGACCTCAAGACCATGCTGGCGCTCGGCGTGCACGGCATGACCGTCATCTGCGCCGTGACCGCGCAGAACTCACTCGGCGTGCAGGGCTACTGGGAACTGCCGATCGAGGCCGTGCTGGCTCAGCTCGACTCGGTGCTCGGCGACATCGGCGCCCAGGCCATCAAGACCGGGATGCTGGCCTCGGCGCCGATCGTACGGGCGGTCGCGGGGCGGCTGGCGACGGTGGACGCTCCGCTCGTCATCGACCCGGTCGCCGTGTCCAAGCACGGCGACAGCCTGCTGTCCGAGGGAGCGCTGGACGCCCTCACGGCCGACTTGCTGCCGCTAGCCACGGTGATCACGCCGAACCTGCTCGAGGCGCAACTGCTGACCGGGATCACGATCACCGACGAGCCGGACATGCTCGCGGCGGCCAGGCAACTCGCCGCGGCCGGGCCCCGGTGGGTACTGGTCAAGGGCGGCCACCTGCCCGGGAACCCGGTGGACCTGCTGGTCGGGGAGGGCCAGGTGCTGCGCTTCCCCGGTCAGCGGATCGCGAGCCGGCACACGCACGGCACTGGCTGCACGCTGGCTTCGGCGATCGCCTCGCACCTGGCGCTGGGCGCGAGCGTGCCGGAGGCGGTCGAGGCGGCCAAGGAGTACGTGACTGGGGCGATCGACGGCGGATTCCCGCTCGGCGCGGGAATCGGGCCCGTGGACCACGGCTGGCGGGTCCGCCAGCCGGTGCGCTAAACCCGCGCGAGCCGGCGGCCGCGCCAGCGGGGGCGGCTGTGTCAGCCGACAGGGGCGTTAGCCGGCAGCCGCGTTAGCGGGTGATCTTGCCGGCCTTGATGCAGGACGTGCAGACGTTCAGGCGCCGCGGCGTCTTACCGACCTTGACGTGGACGCGCTGAATATTCGGGTTAAAGCGGCGCGGGGTGCGGCGGTGGGAGAAGGACACGTTGTTGCCGAAGCCCGGCCCCTTACCGCACACATCGCAGACGGAAGCCACGGGATCGCTCCAAGGAGTGGTAGTCAGATAGGTCATCAGGCACGCCTGAACGCGCCCGGCCTGCCAAGGATATCTGACCGGCCTGCCGCGCGCGACTCGGGCGACGGACCCTGACAGTACTCTGCGAACGTGGCCCTGCGCCCGCAGGGCGTCAGGGACTCCAAGATCGGAGCGGAGTACCGCCCATGGCCCAGCTCACTGACTCGCTGCGATCGGTCGTCGGCGATAAGGCGGCGAAGCGGCTCGCGACGCTCGGCCCCGGCCTGCTGACGGTCGGCGATCTCCTCGGCTATTACCCGCGCCGGTATGAGACCAGGGGCGAGCTCACCGACCTGGCCGGGCTGCGGGACGGCGAGCACGTCACGGTCCAGGCCATGGTGGCCACGGTGAACACGCGGCCGATGCGGAACCGGCGCGGCTCGATCCTGGAAGCGGTGGTCACCGACGGGCACGGCAAGCTGACGCTGCTGTTCTTCGGCAAGGGTAGGCAGGACTGGCGTGAGCGGCAGCTCGCGCCTGGCCAGCACGGGCTGTTCTCCGGGCAGGTCTCGAGCTTCCGCGGCAAGCGCCAGCTCTCCCACCCCGAGTACGAGCTGATCGGCTCGGACCCCGACGGCTCGGCCCGGGCGGTGGAGTTCGCCACCGAGCTGATTCCGATCTATCCAGCCAGCAAGGACATCTCCTCCTGGCAGATCGCGGACTCGGTCAGGCTCGCGCTGGCCGCGGCCGAGCTGGACGGCGACCCGCTGCCCAGCGCGCTCCGGCAGCGCTACGAGCTCTACGACTACGCCAGCGCGCTGCGCGGCATCCACCGGCCGGCCGACGACAAGGACATGCGCCGGGCGGTCAAGCGGCTGAAGTGGGACGAGGCCTTCACGCTGCAGGTGGTGCTGGCTCAGCGCCGGCGAGTCTCCACCGAGTACATCGCGCTGGCCAGGCCGCCGGCCGCCGGCGGGCTGCTTGACGAGTTCGACCAGGCGCTGCCGTTCGAGCTCACGGCCGGGCAGGTCGCGGCCGGGCAGACGATCGCGACCGATCTGGGCCAGCCGCATCCCATGCACCGGTTGCTGCAAGGCGAGGTCGGATCGGGCAAGACGATCGTCGCCCTGCGGGCCAAGCTGCAGGTTGTCGACGCGGCCGGCCAGGCGGCCCTGCTGGCGCCGACCGAGGTGCTCGCCCAGCAGCACTTCAGGTCGATCAGCCAGATGCTCGGCCCGCTGGCCATGGCCGGCCAGCTCGGCGGGGCCGAGCACGCGACCAGGATCACGCTGCTGACCGGATCGCAGTCCGCGGCGACCAGGCGCAGGGCGCTGCTGGAGGCCGCCTCGGGGGAGGCGGGCATCGTGATCGGCACGCACGCGCTGCTCGAGGAGCATGTTCAGTTCGCCGACCTCGGCCTGGTCGTGATCGACGAGCAGCACAGGTTCGGGGTCGAGCAGCGCGAAGCCCTGCGGGGCAAGGCGTCCCAGGGCCGGCCGCACGTGCTGGTGATGACCGCGACGCCGATCCCGCGCACCGTGGCGATGACCGTCTTCGGTGACCTCGAGGTCACCGAGCTCACCGAACTGCCGGCCGGCCGGTCCCCGATCGGCACCCATGTCGTGCTGGCCGCCGAGAAACCCCGTTACCTCGACCGGACCTGGGAACGGCTGCGCGAGGAGATAGCGGCCGGGCGCCAGGCCTACGTGGTCTGCCCGCGCATCGGCGACGGCGACGGGGACGGTGCGGAACCGGATTCTGGCCGGCCGGGAAAGGGCCGCGCCGCGGAGGAGGACGGCCTGGCCGAAGACGGGGGGTTCGACTTCGACGACGAGCTGCTGCCGGACGAGCAGGAGCGACGCCCGCCGCTGGCCGTGCTCGACGTGGCCGCCCAGCTCGCCGAGGGCCCGCTGGCCGGACTCCGGGTTGCGGTACTGCACGGCCGCCTCCCGGCCGACGAGAAAGACAAGGTCATGCTGGCGTTCGCCGACGGCCAGACCGACGTGCTGGTGACCACGACCGTGGTCGAGGTCGGGGTAGACGTGCCGAACGCGACCACCATGGTGATCATGGACGCGGACCGGTTCGGCGTTTCCCAGCTGCACCAGCTGCGGGGCCGGGTGGGCCGGGGTGGCCACCCCGGTCTGTGCCTGCTGGTGACCGAGTCGCCAGCCGGCCCCGCGCGAGAACGGCTGGACGCGGTGGCCGCGACCATGGACGGCTTCGCGCTGTCCAGGCTCGATCTGGAGCAGCGCCGGGAGGGCGACGTGCTCGGCGCGGCCCAGGCCGGCCGCC
>DASWAH010000343.1:0-5483 GCA_036391235.1 Streptosporangiaceae bacterium | reverse complement strand
GCCAGCGCCGCGGCCATCGTGCCGCAGAACGCGTCGCCGCAGCCGGTCGTGTCGACCACCGGAACGGCGATCGCGGGCAGGTCGAGTACCCCCTCGCCCCAGTCGAGGGAGCAGCCGTCGGCGCCGCGGGTCACCGCGACCGCGGTCGGGCCGGCCGCGCGGGCGGCGGTCATCGCCGCCCGCAGGTCGGACTCCCCGGTCAGGTGCCGGAGCTGGTCGTCGTTGGGCAGGAACCAGTCGCACAGCGCGAGTACCGGACGGAGGAACTCCAGCACGGCGGGATCGCCGACGCGGAGCACGTCGAGGGTGACGAGGAAGCCGCGGTCCCTGGCCGCGCGGGCCAGCGCCAGCAAGGGCCCGGCCGCGAACGGGCCGATCGCGTCGGGCCCGCCGATGTGCAGCACCGGCCGGGCGTCAGTACCGGTCGCGGCGTCGAAGATCAGGGCGGTCAGGTCCCCGGGTTCGAGTAGCTGGGTCGCGCCCGGCGCGTGCAGGGCCGGCCGCTCGCCGCCCGGGCGGATCGGCAGGATCGTCGCTGAGGTCCGCTGGCCCGGCTTGCGGACGACGAACCGGCAGTCCGCGCCGGCCCGGTCGAGCAGCATCAGCAGGAGGTCGCCGAGGGCGTCGTCCCCGATCGCGCCGCAGCTGTAGACCTCGACGCCCAGCCGGGCCAGGTCCACGCTGGTCCCGGCGGCCGTGCCGGCCGCGGTCGCCCTGATCTCCTCCAGCAGCACGGATCGCTGGCCGGCCGGAATCTCGGTGACGGGCCGGCCGAGAACGTCCAGGATGTGCACGCCGACGCTGAAGACGGGGCCGAGGCTCATGTTCGGTCGCCCTCGTGAGCCAGGGCGTACCGACGCCGCCGGGCCTCGGTGGTCACCTCGTCGAGCTCGGCGGTCGTCAGGATCCGCGGCTCGCCGTACTGCCTGGCCAGCCGGTAGGTGCGGGCGAGCCACTCGAGCAGCAGCGCCTTCTCGAATGCCTCGGCCAGCGTGGCGCCGTAGGTGACGGCGCCGTGGTTCTGCACGATGGCGGCCGAACGCGGCCGGTCCAGCCCGCATAGCGCGGCGGTGATGCCGTCGGCGAGCGAATCGGAGCCGAACCTCCGGTAGCTAACCACCGGCACCGGCCCGCCGAGCTGAGCGATGGAGTAGTGGATGGCGGGCAGGTATTCCAGCGTCGCCGAGACCGCCACGACCTCGGCCGAATGGGTGTGCACAACCGCGGCCGCACCGGTCGCGGCGTAGATGGCCAGGTGGAATGGCGACTCCGAGGACGGCGCCTTAGTGCCCGCCCGCACGACCTGCCCGTCCCGTGACAGCACCCACACGTCGGCCGGCGTCACCGCCTCGTACGGGACGCTGGTCGGCGAGATGACGATCTCGTCGCCGGCCTGGCAGCTCAGGTTGCCGGCCGTGCCGTAGGCCAGCCCGTCGCTGATCAGCCGCCGGCCGTACCTGGCGATCTCGGCGCCGGCCTCGTGCCACCGATCGCTGGCCTGACGTTCGGCATCCATGGCAGACCTCTCGCACCAGCCCAGCGTGTGGCGCCCAGACGGGATGTATGTCGGACGACCGATTATAAAAACGTTGTCCTGGTTTGCGCTAGAGAGCCCGAGCATGAGCCTGCGAAGGCACCGCGGAGTCCTGCGGCGAGCCGGGAGGCGGGTGGTCAGGAGGGGGCGGTCGCCCTAGGTCGCTTGGCCGGGGTGCGGTGCCGCTTGTCGCGCACGTAGATGACGCCGCGGCGGCTGTCGCTCCGCCGCTCGAGCTCGAACAGCGTGGTGGCGGCCATCAGGTCGCTCAGCTTGGCGTAGCCGTAGCTGCGCGAGTCGAAATCCGGCTGCTGATTGGTGATCAGCGTGCCGACCTGGCCGAGCGGAGCCCAGCCGTCATCGTCGGAGGCCGCCTGGACCGCCTCGCGGAGCTGGCTGACCAGTGCGGCGTCGCCCTTGAGCTGGGCCGCGGTCGCGCGGGTCACTTCGGCCGGGGCGGCGCTGGCCGAGCCGGCCGCGGCCGCGTCCCGGCGGAGGTTCTCGATGTAGATGAACTTGTCGCAGGCGGCGACGAACGCCTTCGGCGTCTTTCGCTCGCCGAAGCCGTAGACGATCAGCCCGGACTCGCGCAGGCGGGCGGCCAGCCTGGTGAAGTCGCTGTCGCTGGAGACCAGGCAGAACCCGTCGAACCGGCCCGAGTAGAGCAGGTCCATGGCATCGATGACCATGGCCGAGTCGGTGGCGTTCTTGCCAGTGGTGTAGGCGAACTGCTGGATCGGCTGGATCGACTGGGCCAGCAGCCGGTCCTTCCAGCCCTTCAGGCTCGTCCCTGTCCAGTCGCCGTAGGCGCGCTTGACGCTCGCCGTGCCGTACCTGGCCACCTCGGCCAGCAGGTCATCGACGATGGACGCCTGCGCATTGTCGGCGTCGATCAGCACCGCGAGCCTGGCGGTGTCGCCGGCGACATTCTCTCCAGCCACCGCTGCAGTATGTCAGCCCCGCCCGTGCCTTGCGGGCGCGGGCGGGCGGCGAGCATGCTGGCCTTGGCTTGATCGCCTGGGGTCGGCGGCCGCGGCGCGGCCAGGGGAGGAGCAGGGTGTCTGAGGCGACGCAGATCTACCGGACGGCGCGTGACCAGCTACTCGGGATGCGGGGCCAGCAGGCCCTGGCCGCGCACACGTTCCGCTGGCCCGACCTCGGCGATCGCTTCAACTGGGCCGTCGACTGGTTCGACGAGATCGCCCGGGGCAACGACCGGCCTGCCCTGGTGGTCGTGCAGGCCGACGGCAGCTCGGTGACCCGCGGCTTTGACGAGATGGCGGTCCGGTCCGACCAGGTCGCGGCCTGGCTGGCGGCCCGCGGCGTCGGCCGCGGTGACCCGGTGATCGTGATGCTGAACAACCAGGTCGAGCTGTGGGAGACGATGCTGGCCGTGATGAAGCTCGGCGCGATCATCATGCCGACCACCACCGCGGCCGGCCCGGCCGAGATCGCGGACCGGCTGACCAGGGGCGGGGCCCGGCACGCGATCTGCAACGCGGCCGATGTCGGGAAGTTTGCCAACACAGCGTTTGCTGACACAGCGCTTGCTAACACCGATCTCGCCGGAGCCGGGCCTGAGTTCGGCCGGTTCTCGGTCGGGGCGGCCGAGGGCTGGGCCGACCTGAACGAGGCGTTCGCGACGCCGGTGCCGCCGGCTCCGCACCCGGGTACCGCGCCCGGCGACCCGCTGCTGCTCTACTTCACCTCGGGCACGACGTCCCGGCCCAAGCTGGTCCAGCACACCCAGGTCTCGTATCCGCTGGGCCACCTGTCCACCATGTTCTGGCTTGGCCTGCAGCCCGGCGACGTGCACCTGAACATCTCCTCGCCGGGGTGGGCCAAGCACGCGTGGTCGTGCTTCTTCGCCCCGTGGATCGCCGAGGCCACGATCGTGGTCTACAACTACGCCAGGTTCGACCCGGCCGCGCTGCTCGACCAGCTGCACAGCCGGGGCGTCACCACGTTCTGCGCCCCGCCGACGGTCTGGCGGATGATGATCAACGCCGACCTGTCGGCCGGGCCAGGCTCGCTGCGCGAGGTCGTCGCGGCCGGCGAGCCGCTCAACCCTGAGGTCATCGAGCAGGTCAAGCGGCAGTGGGGCCTGACCATCAGGGACGGCTTCGGCCAGACCGAGACCACGGCCCAGGTCGGCAACGCACCCGGCGAGCGAGTGAAACCGGGCTCGATGGGCCGCCCGCTGCCCGGCGTCCCCGTCGTACTGGTCGACCCGGTCACCGGCCGCCCGGTGCAGGGCACCGGTGAAGGCGAGATATGCCTCGACCTGGAGTTCCATCCCTTGCCCTTGATGACCGGGTACCTGCGCGATCCCGAGCGCGACGCGGAGGCGATGGCCGGCGGGTTCTACCACACCGGCGATATCGCCGCCCGGGACGGCGACGGCTACCTGACTTACATCGGCCGCACCGACGACGTATTCAAGGCCTCGGATTACAAGATCAGCCCGTTCGAGCTCGAGTCGGTGCTGATCGAGCACCCGGCCGTGGCCGAGGCCGCCGTCGTGCCTGCGCCCGACCCGATCCGGCTGGCCGTCCCGAAGGCGTACGTGGCCCTGGTCGCCGGGTACGAGCCGACCGAGGAGACCGCGCTGGCCATCCTGAGCTACGCCCGCAAGCGGCTCGCGCCGTACCAGCGGGTGCGCCGGATCGAGTTCTACGAGCTGCCCAAGACCATCTCGGGCAAGATCCGGCGGGTCGAACTGCGGGGCCGTGAAGCCGACCTGGCCGAGCGCGGGCAGCCGGCCGGCCAGGAGTTCCGCGACGACAAGCTGCGCGGCAGCGCATGACCAATCCGGCAGCCGGGCCGGCCACCTGGATGGCCGCCGTCGACGTGCGCCGTCAGTGCACCAGCAGGTAGCCGGTCATGGCGAAGTACGATCCGCCTTCCTCGGGGTCGTACTGACCAGGCAGGATCGTGATCACATGGTGCCCGGTCCGTGGCCAGCGCCAGGCGAACAGCACCTGGTCGGGCTGGCGCCGGGCCGGGCTGCTCATGTTCTGCCAGATGCCCGCCTGGTTGGCTGTGGGCACGCCGTCGACCAGGATCCTGGCGTGCCCGGCGATACAGCAACGGGCACCGATGTCGCCCATGATGGCGATCGCCCGGCCGGCGAAGGCGATAGTCAGGCTGGGCCCGGTCAGTGCCCGGCGATCGGGCACGAACGCGGCCCTGGCCCAGAACTGCGGGCCGGCCGGCCGGCCTGACGGGTCGAGCCCGGCCGCGGCCTGCATGACCGCGATCCCGCCGTTGGTCTGCCAGGCCGTGGCCAGGACGGCCGGCGCAGGCCCGTCGAAGAACCGGCCGTACTCGCCGGCCGCGTTGACATCGGCCCCGGCCGCCGAGGCGTTGGCCAGCAGCCACCGGGCGGCGAAGGCCTGGTGGTCGCTGCGGGCGAGCGCATACATGGCCTCGGCCAGCGGCCCGGCAATGTCGTTGTCGGCCTGCAGATCGGCGAAGACGCCCGCGCCGTCGCTCAGCCTGGCCTGCACCGCCTTCGCCGTGCTGACCGCCTCCCGCAGGTAGACCAGCTTCCCGGTCACCTTGGCGAGCCGCTGCCCGGCCCAGATCATGTTGCCGTTGACCGAGGCGAAATACCGACCCGGCAGGCGCTGGCAGCTCGTCCCGTTGTCGATCAGGTACGCCGTGTACAGCCCGGACGGTTCCAGGAAGTACCGCCGGACCTGGGCGTACTGGGCCAGCGCGGAGGTCAGGTAGGAGCGGGTGCCGGTCGCCTTGTAGAGCAGCAAGGCGGCCTTGATGTAGTTGGACGCGGTCTCGATGGTCTTGAGGTGACCGCGGTGGCCGAACGGCCATTGGTAGTCAACCGACGGGCAGGCGCCGGTGTTCAGTCCGGGAAGGGTGCCGAGCCAGGCCAGCGCCGCCTTGGCCTTGGCCAGCGCGACCGGGCTGCCGGTGGCCTGGTAGATCC
>DASWAH010000342.1:0-9036 GCA_036391235.1 Streptosporangiaceae bacterium | reverse complement strand
TCATGCCGGACCAGGGCCCGGCCGTCCGGACCGGCCTCGGCCTGGCGGCCAGGCGCCCCGCCTCGCTGATGGCCGGCGGCTGGGCCCCGGACGCGCTGATCGCCGAGCACGGGTTCTCGCTGCTGGTGACGGTGAGGAAGGGGGACAGCACCCACCGCCTGGTGTTCGACACCGGCACGAGTCCTGACGGCATGACCTCGAACATGCGCAGGCTGTCGATCGACCCGGGGTCGGTCTCCGCCGTCGTGTGCAGCCACGGCCACTTCGACCACACCACCGGCCTTGACGGCCTCATCCGGGCGGTCGGCGGCCAGGTGAACCTGCCGGTGCTGATCCACCCGCACTTCTGGCGGCGGCGCCGGATCACGGTGCCCGGCCGGTCGCCCCGCGAGATCCCGGCGACCTCGCGCGGTGCTCTCGAAGGTGCCGGATTCGAGATCATCGAGGAACGCCAGCCGAGCTTCCTGCTCGGCGGGTCGGTGCTGATCACCGGCGAGGTGCCGCGGGTGACCGGCTACGAGCCGGGGTTCCCGCCCCAGCAGGCGTACGTCGGCGGTGCCTGGGAACCCGACCCGCTCGTACTCGACGACCAGGCGCTGCTGATCAACGTGGCCGGGCACGGGCTGGTCGTGATCACCGGCTGCGGCCACGCCGGCGTGGTCAACATCTGCCGCTACGCCCAGCGCCTCACCGGCGACGTGCCGCTGTACGCGATCATCGGCGGCTTCCACCTGAACGGCCCGCTGTTCGAGCCCCTGATCCCGCGCGTCCTCGACGACCTGGCCGCGCTGAACCCGCAGGTCGTGGTCCCGGCCCACTGCACCGGCTGGCGAGCCGGCCACGCGATGGCGGCCCGGTTCGGCCCGGCCTACATCCCCAACTCCGTAGGCACCCGCTACACCCTCTAGCCGCGATGCGGGGCCGCTCGCGCGCTCGCCTGCGCCCGCCTCCAGCCCTCGGCCCACCTGACGGATCAGGGGCGCGAGCCAGGGGCGGGCGAGTCCAGGCCGTGCTCGATCGCGTACCTGACCAGGTCGACGCGGTTGTGGAGCTGGAGCTTGTGCAGCGTGTTCTGGACATGATTCTGGACCGTGCGGTGGGACAGGACCAGCCGCTCGGCGATCTGCTTGTAGGTCATGCCGGTGCCGACCATGCGCAGGACCTCCGCCTCCCGGTCGGTGAGGCGCGGGATGTCGGGCGCGGGATCGGGGTCGGCGGCCAGGCGGCGGAACTCGCCGAGGACCAGGCCGGCCAAGCCGGGCGAGAACACTGGGTCGCCCGCGGCCGTGCGCCGTACGGCATCGAGGAACTCCGAACGGCTAGCCGACTTCAAGATGTAACCGGTGGCGCCGGCCTTGACCGAGTCGAGCACGTCGCGGTGCTCGCCGCTGGCCGACAGGATCAGCACGCGGGCGTCCGGGCAGCTGGCTTGCAGGCCGCGGGTGACCTCAAGCCCGGAGATGTCGGGCAGCTGGAGGTCGAGCACGACTACGTCGGGCCGGACCGAAGGGGCGATGCGGACGGCCTGGGCGCCTTCGCCGACGGCGGCGACCACGTGGCAGCCGGCTTCGCCGAGGTCGCGGCTGACCGAGTCGCGCCACATCGGGTGATCGTCCACGACCATCACCCGGGGTGCGGGGGGAGCGGCCTCGGTCACGGACTTACCTTAGGCCGGTCCCTGGGAACCCGCAGGCGCACCTCGGTCCCGGATCCCGGCGTGCTCGCGATGTCGGCGCCGCCGCCCAGGTCACGCATGCGTCCGGTGATGGACTGGCTGACGCCGAGCCGCCCCTCGGCCGCCGCCTCGTCGAGCCGGCCTGGCCGGATGCCGGGGCCGTCGTCGCGGATGGTGACACTGACCGCGCCGCCTTCGTCGTCCACCAGCACCCAGGCCTTGGCGGTGGCGCCGCAGTGCTGCCGTACGTTGTCGATGGCGGCCCTGACGGCTGCGGTGGTCTCGGCGACCGCGTGCTGGTCGAGCAGCACGGGGTCGGCCGGGGTGATCACCGACACCAGGTCACTTGCCTCCCCGGTCAGGACGCCGCTCAGGTCCCGCTCGCCGGCCGGGACCGCGGCCGCGCCGTCACCGCTGATGAGGGTGCGCAGCGCGGCCTCCTGCTGGCCGGCCAGCCTGCCGATCTCGGCCGCCTCGCCGCCCGCTTCGGCACCGCGGCGCTGCACCATCGCGAGCACCTGCAGCACCGAGTCGTGGATGCGGCGGGCGAGTCGTTCCCGCTCCCGGCTCGCGGCCTCCAGCTCGGCGGCCCGCTGCATGGCCTGCTCGGCCCTGGTCGTCAGCCGGGCTACGTAGCCGACCAGCATCGCCGCCATCAGCAAGATGACCGGCCCGTCCAGCGTGGTGTTCTGGTACTTGCCGCCGAGCGGCTCCCTGAGCAGGACCGTGCAGCCGCCGAGGACGATGGCGGCGGCCGCGCCCCAGCGGACGCCGCCCGCGACGGCCCAGGTCAGCGCGGGGCCGGCTAGCCAGGTCGCGGTCACCGGCATGACGCCGAGCTGGAGGGCCTGCGGGGTCTGCAGCACGCTGGTCGACAAGACGGCGGCCGCGGTCAGCGCCAGATCGGCACCGAACAGCACCGGCGTCCGCCTGGCCGGGACCGCGTACCCGGCGGTGCTGACCGCGGTCCAGGCGACCATCAGCGCGAACACCGCCCAGGCCCAGCCCCAGCGCTCGTAGTACTGGGGCCGCAGCCCGAGCAGGACGGCCGTGTAGGCCAGCGAGGCGAACCTGAACACCGCGATCGAGCGCCAGAGCGGCGCTTGCGGGCTGCTCATCGCGGGCCGGCCGCCGGCGGCGGGGGGATGCCGGGGACCATGTTCCGAGCGTAACGCCCGGCCGGCCTACTCAGGCGGCCCTGAGTAGGCGGCCGCCGTCAGATGAGTACGCGCTCTCTAGGGCCGCCGCCGGGCCGGTGACGATGGCTGGCTTCGTGCCCGGCTGGGTGGTTGCGCAACCTGCGCACGATCCGCCAGGCTCTCGCTGCGATGGACTGACCGGGTTTCTTCGCATTGTGTGACCGGTTTGCCGGATCGGCTGACTTCTGTGTCAGCCTGCGAGTTTCTTTCCCGGCGCATCGCTACTAGCCTGACCGAAGCGGCTATCAAGACCCGCTTGTCTGAAATAGCCCCGCCGACCGGTCAGAACTGACCGGGCAGTCGCGGGCGGATCACGTCGATCGGAAAGCCAGTGAGCACGGCGCCAGCCCGGAGTCACGGCGTGCGGTTCGAGTTCGTCCGCATGCGGCCAGGCGATCATCTGGGCTGGGCGTTCGCCGGAGCGCGGGAATTCGCCGCGCTGGCCACATCCTGCCTGCTGGAGGGGGCCGCGCTGGGTGAGCGGCTAATGTACGTGGCCGAGCACCCTGATCCGTCGGCCGTCGCCGCGCTGGCCGGGATCGCCAGCAAGGACGATCTGAAGGTCGCGTCGATCGGCGATGTGTACGGGACCTCGGGGATCGTCGACGCCGAGACGCAGGTCGACTGCTTCGCCGCCGAGCTGGACGCTGCCCTGGCCGTCGGTTACAGCGGACTTCGGGTGGTCGGTGACGTGACGCCGCTGGTCACCGGTGAGGCAGCGATGGCCGCGTGGCGGCGGTACGAGCTGCTGGCCGATCAGTTCACCGCCGTGCACCAGGTCACAGCGCTGTGCGCGTACGACGGACAGCGGCTCGGCCAGGCCCGGCTGGCCGAGCTGGCCGCGTTGCATCCCCTGTCATCGGCGTCGGGACCGGTCCCGCCGTTCCGGCTGTTCTTCCAGGGCCGCATGCTCCGGCTGGCCGGCCCGGTCACGACGGTCTCGCTGGCCAGGCTGCGGCGGGCCCTGGCCGAACTGCCGGCCGGCACGCCCGCGATCATGGACCTGGGCGGATCGGCCACCGGCCCGGCGGACCAGGTCGCGTTCGATCAGGCTGCGTCCGATCAGGCTGGGACCGGCCAACGTGGCGCAGACGCCGAGGTGATCGCGATGCTGCATGATCTGGTGGCCGGCGGCACGCCGGTGACCGTGCTCGGGCCGGCGGCTATGCTGGCGGCGGTGCGGGCCGCGGTCCCGCCGCCGGGCGTGCACCTGGACCTGCGGCAGTACTGAGGCGGGGAGTTCCGGCTAGGAATCTTTCAGGGCTGCCCTGAGCATCTTCACGGTGGCGGCCGGCGACGCCGCGTCCATGCACAGGCGTTCCATGACCGTCAGATAGTTGTTCACGACATCGGGCTTGTCCAGGTACAGCGCGCTGGTGAGCTGCTCGAGGTAGACGACGTCGGACAGGTCGTAGTCGGAGAACCGCAGCACGGAGAACGGGCCCCAGGTCGCCGGATTGCCGCCGGCCGAGAACGGCAGCACCTGAATGGTGATGTTCGGCCGCTGCGACATCTCGATCAGGTGCTTGAGCTGCGCCCGCATGGCGTTCACGCCGCCGATCGGGCGGCGCAGCACGGCCTCGTCGAGAACCACCCACAAGCTCGGTGGCTCATCCCGGTCCAGCATGGCCTGACGGGCCATGCGCAGGTTCACCCGGCGGTTGATCTCGCGCGGGTGCGAGTACGCCAGCATGGTGACACCGCGGGCGTAGTCCTCGGTCTGCAGCAGGCCGGGCACGAACTGCACCTGGTAGGAGCGGATCTGGGAGGCTGCCTCCTCGAGTCCGATGTAGGCCTCGAACCATTGCGGCAGTACGTCCTGGTAGTCGTGCCACCAGCCGGGCGTGTTTGCCCGCGCGGCCAGGGTCCGCAGTTCCTCGCGCTGTTTCTCGTCGGTGACCCCGTACAGGGTGAGCAGGTCGACGATGTCCCGGTCCTTGAAGCCCACCCGGCCGGTCTCCAGGCGGCTCACCTTGGAGTGCGACGCCCGGATGGCGTTGCCTGCTTCTTCGAGCGAGATGCGCCTGGATTCACGGAGGCGGCGCAGTTGCGCACCCAGCAAAATGCGCAGCACGGTCGGACCGCCGGTACCCGGCGGCTCGAGCAAGCTCTGGACCGGGCTGTCGTGCTGCCCGGCGGTTGTGACCATGCATCCCCCTGCTTGGTCAGCCGGAAGTTACGTGACTCCCAGAGTCTCCCACGCGCAGCGGCCATTGCGCCATATCCGCGAGCTTAGCCGTACCGAAATAATGAAAGTCTCTGTTGTAGCAGCTTGTCGGCCAATGTCCGCGCTGTACTGCACGACCAGCCTAGCCGAAGTCGCCGCCTTTGACGCCGCGCAGGAAGGCGTCCCATTCCGCCTCGGTGAAGAGCAGGGCGGGGCCGTCCGGGAAGCGCGAGTTCCGCACCGCCACCCCGGCCGGCAGTTCGGCCGCCTCGACGCAGTCGCCGTTCGGCCCGCTGAAGGTGCTCTTGTGCCAGGCCGCCTCGGAGATCAGTGTCGCCTGGATGCCATTACAGGTCAGGATCTCGTCGCCGGAAAGCAGGCGCGGTCCCGGCCAGCCCAGCCCCGGCACGCCTGGTGCCAGCCCCCGGCCGGGGCTGGACACCTCCTTACCGCCAGCATCGTCCACGGGGGTTCTCCCTTCGCCGCCGTCAGCATGGGCAAGCACATCTCCGGGGCTAGGGAGCTGTGGCCAGAAGCCGAGAGGTTGTGCAACAGCACGTGCATCTGCACGCCATACCGGCATCATAACGGACGAAGGTGCCCGAATGTATGGGGATTCTGTGCGATGGCACTTGCATGTGCACAGCGATAATGGCATCGTAACGGACGAGCAGGCCCGAATGGACTCAGCCGACAGGCACCTGAGCCCCGACCGATGCACAAAGGACACGACATCAGTGACTTACGCGCAGGCCCGGGACTTGACTTATGGCAGCCATGAGCTCAGACCGCCGTCCTGTCCCCAGAAACGGCCGGCCGCCGCCGCGCCCCTGGGGGTAGAAGAGGCTGGCGAGGCCGCCGGGCCCGACCCGTCTCCCGGCCCGCTCGGGGGGCGCGGCGCTACGGGCGGTGGTTCTGCCGACCGGCGGGACGACGGTGCCGAGCTGGGGTCGGCCGACCTTTCCGAAATGGCGTTCAAGCCCGGCACCGAATCGGTCAAGGCCGCCCGCGATTTCACCGCCGACACCTTGCGGGCATGGCACCTGGACGGACTCATAGAAGACGCGATCATTATCGCGTCCGAATTGGTGACCAATGCCATCCGGCACGGGTCGCTGCTAGCCGGCCAGGAGGACCCGCCCGAGGTCGAGCTGGCCTGGCAGCGTTTCGCAAGCCGGGTGACCTGCGTCGTCACCGACGGAAGCAGCCGTCCGCCCGTGCTCGGCCCGGCCGACATGAGCGCCGAGTCCGGGCGCGGCCTGCAGGTCGTGCACGCGCTCGCGGCCGCCTGGGGCTGGATGATGATCAACACCCGCGAGAAGGCGGTCTGGGCGACCCTGCTGCTGCCGCCGCCCGGCAGCTTATTGCCGCCCGCCTTCGATCCGGGGATGCCGCTCTCGATGGCTTGCCGGCGGGTGATCACGCCGGCCTGAATCTGGGCCAGACGATCCAGGTCCTCAGGTAACCAGCGTTTCATGCCACCAGCATGCCCGCCCCCGCCGACAGCGGGTCTGACCCCATGATCAGGTGGACTTACTGGTCTATGCCCGTGGTTTCTCCACTTGATCACGGGAGAATGCTGGCGGGAGGCGATGTGGGCGAAGCGGGCGGCGGGTGGGGACCGGAGATCGAGGAGATCGCGCGGCGCCGGGAGCTGGCGCTGGGCATGGGCGGGCCGGAGAAGGTCAGGCGGCAGGCCGACGCCGGGCGGCTGACGGTGCGGGAGCGGATCGCCAGGCTGGCCGATCCCGGCAGCTTCGCCGAGATCGGGGCGCTGACCGGCTTCGGCCAGTACGACGCGGATGGCCGGCTGGTCGCGATGACCCCGGCGAATTTCGTCGCGGGCACGGCGACGGTCGGCGGCGTGCGGGTGATGATCGGCGCCGACGACTTCACCGTGCGGGGCGGGTCAGGCGACGCCGCCATTCACGCCAAGCAGGTGTTCTCCGAGCAATATGCAGGTGACCTGCGGCTGCCGGTCGTGCGGCTGCTGGACGGCGCGAGCGGCGGCGGCAGCGTCAAGATGACGCTGGACACCGGTTACACCTATGTCCCGGTCAACCCGGGCTGGGATGCCGTGGTCGCCAATCTGTCGCTGGTTCCGGTGGTCTCGGCCTGCCTGGGTCCCGTGGTCGGGCTCGGAGCGGCCCGGCTGGTCATGTCGCACCTGGCCGTTCTGGTGACCGGGATCGGCCAGCTGTTCACGGCCGGGCCGCCGGTGGTGCTCGGCGGTACCGGCGAGGACCTGACCAAGGAGGAACTCGGCGGCGCGGATGTGCACCGGCGCAATGGGACGATCGAGCGGTTCGCCGCGTCCGAGGACGAGGCGTTCTCGATCATCTCCGCCTTCTTGTCCTACCTGCCGGCCAGCGTGCACGAGGTGCCGCCAGTGTCGCCTGGGTCTGATTCGGCCGAGCGGCGGGAGGAATCGCTGGCCAGGGCGGTTCCGCGGGATCCGCGGCAGCCGTACCGGATCGAGCCGGTGCTGGACGCGATCTTCGACCGGGGCTCGGTGTTCCGGTACGCCGAGTATGGCGGCGCGACCGTGACCGCGCTCGCCAGGCTGGACGGGCACCCGGTCGGGGTGATCGCCACCGACCCGTACCGGGGCACCACCATGTCGCTCGAAGGCGCCCAGGCGATCACCCGACTGGTCGACCTGTGCGAGACGTTCCACCTTCCGGTCGTCAGCCTGACCGATCAGGGCGGGATCACGATCGGCCGGGTCGCCGAGGAACGCGGCACGATCAGGGCCGCCGCCCGCGCGATCACCGCCGTCTACCAGGCCCGGGTGCCGCAGGCCGAGCTGATCGTGCGCCGGGTCTACGGCGTGGCCGGAGCCGGGATGATCAACCGGCACCGGACCGGCCGGAGCTGGGCCTGGCCGTCGGGGGACTGGGGCTCGCTGCCCGCCCGCGGCGGCGTGGAGGCCGCGTTCCGGGCTCAGCTCGCCCTCGCGGCCGACCCGGCGGCCGAGGCGGAGCTGATCAGGGCACGGCTGGCCGCGCTGACCTCGCCGTTCAGGACGGCCGAGCGGTTCGGCGTGCAGGACATGATCGACCCGCGGGACAGCCGCCCGCTGCTGTGCGACTGGGTCAGGGACGCCTACCGGGTGCTGCCCGAGCTCACCGGGCCGGCCGCGTTCGGCGTCCGGCCGTGAGCTAGCGTGCGGGCGTGGCTATCACGTTCAGCGCTGAGACCCTCCGGCTGCTCGACGGACGTAACTACGCGGTGCTCGCCACCGTGAACGCCGACGGCAGCCCGCAGACCTCGGCCATGTGGGTGGGCCGGGACGGCGACGACCTGCTGTTCTCGACCGTCGAAGGGCGGCTCAAGCACCGGAACATGCTGCGCGACCCGCGCGTGAGCGTGACCGTGCTCGACGCCGCCGACCCGGAGAACTACGTCGAGCTCCGCGGGCGGGTGACGATTACGCCCGACGTCGGGCGCCAGGTCGACACCTGGCTGTCGCAGAAGTACAACGGCAAGGACCCGGATCCCGACAAGCCCGGCGCCGTGCGGGTGGTGGTCAGGATGACGGTCGACAAGGTCACCGGCTACGCGGCCTGAGCTCACCAGCCTGAGCCCGGCAGCCTGAGCCCGCCAGCCTGAGCCGGGCGTCAGGGTTGCTGGAAGTTCTTCGTGGTCCAGATCTTCTCGCGCAGGTACTGCTGCACCTTGGCGATGTACTGCTGGGCCGGGGCGGTGTGCCAGCGGCCGGCGTACCAGCGGCCGACGCAGCCCCAGGCGTCTCCCTTGCTGTAGTGGCGGCCCCGCGGCACCGTGTTCAGCCAGGTCTCGTAGCCGACATAGCAGGCCCGCCAGATCGCGTAAGCGGTGTCCGCGTTCATCGCGGTCGACTTCGCGATGCCCGGCCAGCTCGACGTCTCGTAGGGATACCGGTTCTGCAGGATGCCCCAGCTCTGCGGGCACAGGCCCGTCCGGCCATCCACTCCGGGACCGTGACCTGGCGGGCAGCCGCTGGACTCCCAGTC
>DASWAH010000341.1:0-4217 GCA_036391235.1 Streptosporangiaceae bacterium | reverse complement strand
GTAACACAGCTCGTACAGCGCGTCGCCGGCGTGCGCGGCCAGGGCTCCGAACAGGTCGGGACGCAGCATCGGAGTGATCATGGCTCCGAAGCCGCCGCTCGACTTCCCGGTGATCGCGCGATGGGCCGGGTCGGCGAGCGTGCGGTAGCGACGGTCGACCCAGGGCACGACCTCCTCGCACAGGTACGAGTGGTAGGGACCGGTACCCGGGGAGTCGACGTACTGGCTGCCGCCATAGCTCGTCCAGGCATCGACGTAGACGACGAGCGCGGGCGGGGCCTGACCGGACGCGAACACCTGGTCAGCGGTCTCGGTGAACGGCTGGCGGAACGGCGTGCGGTTGTGCCACATCGTGACGTGCCCGCCGTAGCCCATCAGGACGTAGACCACCGGAAAGCGGCGTTCTGGCTGGTCGTCGTAGCCGGGCGGCAGGTAGACCAGCAACGGCCGGTCGGCCGGGTCACCCAGCGGATTGCCCCGCAGCAGCTCGCTGCTGATCCTGCGGTCCTCGATCCGGCCCGCCAGCGTTCCCGACCACGGCAGCATCGTCCCCCCACGCCTGCGCTAGATGATCACCGTCACCCTAGCCGGTGACCGGCCGGCCGGCGCACCGGTACCGTGACTGGCATGACGGGCGGGGACCAGCCGGACGACGAACTCGGACGCCGTCTGCTCGCGGCCATCGGCGCGCTGGCCGCACCCGAGGCGGCATCCGCGTCCCGGCCCGGGCCCGACGCCCCGGTGCGCCCAGGCTCTGGCCTGTCGTCGGCGGCGGCGCTGGCCCTGCTGGACGCACAGCTCGGATCGCGCCACCTGGACGAGGCGGCCAGGTGGCTGCGCGCCCGCGGCACCGGCTATTACACGATCGGCTCGTCCGGGCACGAGAGCAACGCGGCTGTGGCCGCCGCCCTCCGGCTCACCGACCCGGCCCTGCTGCACTACCGGTCGGGCGCGTTCTACCTGACCAGAGCGGCCCAGGCGGGGCGTTTCGACGAAGGACTGGCCGATGTAGCGCTCGGCCTGGTGGCCGCCGCGGCCGAGCCCATCGCGGGCGGCCGGCACAAGGTGTTCGGGCACCGCGAGCTCAGCATCATCCCGCAGACTTCGACGATCGCCTCGCATCTGCCCAGGGCCGTCGGGCTCGCGTTCGGGCTGGCCAGGGCGGCCAGGCTGGGCGTGCAGGCGAACTGGCCGCCGGACTCGGTGGTCGTGGCCAGCTTCGGTGACGCCTCGGTCAACCATTCCACCGCGGCCGGGGCCGTCAACACCGCCTGTTACTGCGCCTACCAGGGCCTGCCGCTGCCGCTGTTGCTGGTCTGCGAGGACAACGGGATCGGGATCAGCGTGCGGACGCCGCCCGGCTGGGTGCAGGCCGCGCTGTCCGGACGGCCGGGCCTGCGCTACGCCAGCGCCGACGGCACCGACCCGGCCGCCGTCTACGACACCACCGCCGAGCTCGCGGCCTACGTGCGAGACCAGCGGGTCCCGGCCGTCCTGCACCTGCGGACGGTCAGGTTCGGCGGTCACGCCGGCTCCGATGTAGAGGCCGCCTACCGGCCGGCCGCCGAGATAGCCGCCGACAGCGAGCGCGACCCGCTGCTCGGCACCGCCCGGCTCCTGATCGGCGCCGGGCTGGCCAGTCCCGAGACGATCATCGCGGCCTACCAGCGGTCCCGGTCGCACGTGCTCGCCGTCGCCGGCCGGGCCGAGCGGTCCAGGCAGCTCCGCTCGGCGGCCGAGGTGATGGCGCCGCTGGCTCCCCGCCGGCCAGCGGCCGTGGCCGCGCGGATCGGGCCGGCCAGCGGCGCCGAGCGCAGCCGCGCGTTCGCCGCGAAGCTGCCGGAGGACCAGGGCCCGCTCACGCTGGCCCAGGCCATCAACCGGGCCCTGGCCGACGAGCTCGCGGCCAGCCCCCAGATGCTCGTGTTCGGCGAGGACGTGGCCCGCAAGGGCGGCGTCTACGGCGTGACCCGCGGGCTGCTCGGCGCCTTCGGCGCGGGCCGGGTGTTCGACTCCCTGCTCGACGAGCAGTCCATCCTCGGGCTCGCCCTCGGCACCAGCCTGGCCGGGCTGCTGCCGGTGCCGGAGATCCAGTACCTGGCCTACCTGCACAACGCGGCCGACCAGCTCAGGGGCGAGGCGGCCACGCTGTCGTTCTTCTCCCAGGGCGGTTACCGCAACCCGATGGTGGTGCGCATCGCCGGGCTGGCCTACCAGCAGGGCTTCGGCGGCCACTTCCACAACGACAACGCGGTGGCCGCGCTCCGCGACATCCCCGGCCTGATCATCGCCTGCCCGGCCCGGCCTGACGATGCCGCCGCGATGCTGCGTACCTGCCTGGCCAGCGCCCGGGCCGACGGCAGCGTGTGCGTGTTCCTCGAGCCGATCGCCTTGTATCACGAGCGCGATCTGTACGAACCGGGCGACGGCGGCTGGCTCGCGCCCTATGACCCGCCCTGGCAGTGGACGCCGGGTCACGTCGAGGTCGGCCGGGCCAGGCGGCACGGCGAAGGGGACGACCTGACCATCGTGACGTTCGGCAACGGCCTGCGCCTGAGCCTGCGGGCGGCGGCCCGGCTGGCCAGCCAGGGCATCGGCTGCCGGGTGCTCGACCTGCGGTGGCTGGCTCCGCTGCCGGCCGGGGACCTGGTCCGCGAGGCTCGCGCTACCGGCGCGGTGCTGGTGGCCGACGAGACCCGCAGGACCGGCGGAGTGGCCGAGGGCGTGCTCGCGGTGCTGGCCGATGCCGGGTTCACCGGCCGGATGGCCAGGGTCACCAGCGAGGACAGCATTATCCCGCTCGGCCCGGCGGCCGGCACTGTGCTGCTGTCTCAGGCCGCGATCGAGACGGCCGCACTCGACCTGCTGCGCTAGCCCGGCCTACAGCTCGCCGGCCCCGGCCGTGGCCAGCCCTGCCTGCCCGGCCGGCCTGGACAGGACGGGCCCCGCCTGCCGGGCGAGCAGTGCTTCGCGCATCGGCGGGCGCTCGATCATGATGTCGGCGTACTCGTCGAGCTGGACACCGCGGGCCGCAGCCACGGCGTGCAGGTAGGAACCCTCGACGTCGCCCGGCCAGCGCGGGTCGTCCAGGCCGGGGGCGACCGGTGACCGGCCCTGCATGGCCCTGGTCAGCACGGCCCGCAAGACTGAGTAGCCCATCCGCGACAGGTGGGACAGGTCCTGGTGCCGGTTCTTGCGCATGCCCGCGTCCACCTGGGCCATCGCCTCCAGGCCGCAGGTCTGCAGGACGTCGATCAGCATGCCGACCTCGACCGCGTAGCCGGTCAGGAACGGGACCGCGAAGAACAGGTCCCTGGTCGCGGCGAACTCGCCGGCCAGCGGCTGCACGAACCCGGCGAGTTCAGGAAAAAGCAGGTTCAGGGCCGGCTTGGCGGTCAGCTCGGTGACCCGGCCGCCGCCGTCGGGCACCGAGACCGTCTCCTGGGTGTAGGGACGCCGGTAGGCGGCCTTGACGAACTGGATCTCCGGCTTGAGTACCAGGCAGCCGACCACCCCGGTGACCAGCTGGCGGCAGAAGTTGCCGGTGTCGGTGTCGGCGAACGCGATGATGTCCCCGGTGGTCACCGACAGCCCCCGCCACATGGCGTCACCCTTGCCGTGCGCGGGACCGTACTCGGGCATCAGCGCGTTCTCGGAGTAGACCTCGACGTCGCGGTGGTACCTGGCGATGTCCGCGGTGTCGTCGGCCGAGTCGGCATCGACGACCACGACCTGGTCGATCAGGCCGATGTCGGGCCGGCGGAGGTAGGCGACCTCGTCCAGTACTGAGCCGATGGTCTCGGCCACGTTGCGGGTCGGCAGGATCAGCGACACGGTCACGCCGCGGTCGCGCTTGGCCCGGCCAAGCTGGCGCGCGTTGCCAAAATCACGGTAAGTAAAGCTATTAGTACGAAACCAGTCATGTGTTCGCATACGGCTCTCCTCGGGATCGGGGCGGGCCACAACAGCACTACGCGCGCCGTTTACCTGATATTCACGCTGTCGTTATCGCGCTGAGGATCACTGCTATTCGCGGACTCGCGATTTAGGGTCTATACGTTTTTCGTGCCGGACCTTGCCGCTCTGCCGGTGATACCCCGAAGCTACCGCAACACTCGGTTAAATCCGAAGTGCCCGGCCGATTCGGTGTCCCAGATACTACCGACTAGAAGGCTCGCGGGCATCATTATGCAAATTCCGCCGTCAGCCGCACCGAA
>DASWAH010000340.1:0-4561 GCA_036391235.1 Streptosporangiaceae bacterium | reverse complement strand
CCGGGGGATCGTGTCCCGCCGCACCAGGGCCGCGCCGGTTGTTCTGGCATTTACGCCCTTGGGGTTGACCTATCGATTACGGGCGCGAGGTGGTGCCGATCGGCTCCCCGGCAGTGTTGGTCTCCGCGGGGTCGGCCGTCGCCGTACCTGTCCGGTCGGACGTGGCGACCCGGCGCATGCGCGCGGTCGCGCCGGTCGGCCAGCGGCTCGTGCGCGTCATGCCAGGGGTGACCGGGTCCGTAGTAGCTGGGCCGGTCGTGATGGGCATGGCGGCGGTGTCGCGGGCCGCCTCGTCGTGGGCGACCGCGTCGTCCGCGGCTGCGTCCGCCTCGGCAGTGGTGACCGGCCGGGTGAGGGCCGCGTCCCTGACCGAGACCACGGAGAGCCGGCCAAGGGCCAGCGAAGCGACGCAGACGATCACGACACCGAGACCGGTGAAGAACCCGATCTGCTCCATGACCTGGGCGACACGCCCGCCGACCGGGTAACCCTGAGCCGGCGTAGCGGTGGTCCAGAGCGGGGCGAGTGCGCTGCCGGCCGCGAACCAGGCGCCGCTGGCGGCGGCCAGGCACGCCCCGAACAGCGCCATCGGCCGGAGCTTGCTGCCGAGCAGGATCAGTCCGCCGAGCAGCGTGCCGGCCGCAGGCAGGATTTCCAGCCAGATCCGGCCGGAGGTGAATGTCCACGCATGATCAGGCGTGTACGCGTAATGCACATACGGGCCGACCAGCGGAATCAGCCCGCCCCAGATACCCAGCAACACGAGCAGAACCCCGCTCAGCGCTCCACGGCTCCGCGATACCCGTAGCATCCCAGCCATTCCGATCACTCCTCTTGCGAATTCATCTCGCCGTCAATGGCTTATTACGGCTCGATGAAGCTATTCATTTTTGGCGGCAGACCGTGACTGCCACTGCCCGGGCGCCGCGGGAACAAACATCGCGCCGGTGCATGGACGACCGGCGGTCAGGCAGCGTACCGCGCTGGCCAGGTAGCCCGGGGTAAGGTCCAGGTATGCGCGGGTACACCCAGGACAAGGACGCCTACCTCAACCGGTTGCGCCGGATCGAGGGGCAGGTCCGCGGGTTGCAGCGGATGGTCAGCGAGGACGTCTACTGCATTGACGTCCTGACCCAGATCTCCGCCGTGACCAGCGCGCTGCAGTCGGTCGCGCTCGGGCTGCTCGAAGATCACCTCGGCAGCTGCGTCGCCGAGGCGATCGAGCAGGGCGGGGCGGAGGGACAGGCAAAGGTCCGCGAGGCCACCGAGGCGATATCGCGCCTGGTGAAATCCTGACCGGACATCGTGACCGCCAGCCCGCGGGCGGCGGCCGCACCGATCACTGACGTCTTCATTCTCAAAGGGCGGTGCCGCATGCAACTCGGACTACAGATTCCCGACTTCACCTGGCCCGGCGGGCCGGCCAGCCTCGGCTCCGACCTGGCCAGGATCGGCCGGACGGCCGACGAGGCCGGATTCGGGTTCATCAGCGTGATGGATCACTTCTTCCAGATCGGCGCGGTCGGGCCGGCCGACCACGACATGCTCGAGGCCTACACCACGCTGGGCTACCTGGCCGCCTGCACGACCAGGGCGAAGCTGATCACGCTGGTTACCGGGGCCGTCTACCGGCATCCCGGGGTGCTGGCCAAGACCGTGACCACGCTGGACGTGCTGTCCGGCGGCCGGGCCTGGCTGGGCATCGGGGCGGCCTGGAACGAGGAGGAGTCCAGGGGACTGGGCATCCCGTTCCCGCCGGTGGCCGAGCGGTTCGAGCGGCTCGAGGAAACACTGCAGATCTGCCTGCAGATGTGGAACGGCGACGAGTCGCCGTATCACGGCACCCACTACGAGCTGGACCGGCCGCTGAACTCACCGCAGGCGCTGTCCAAGCCGCACCCGCCAATCATGATCGGCGGCGGCGGCGAGAAGAAGACGCTGCGGTTCGTGGCCAGGTACGCGCAGGCCTGCAACCTGTTCCCCGGACCTGACCTGGCCCGCAAGCTGGACGTGCTGCGCGAGCACTGCGACGCCGAAGGCCGGGTCTACGACGAGATCCGCAAGTCGTGCTACTTCATCTTCGACCCGGGTCCCCAGGGGGAGCGCGTCGGGGAAATGATCGACCAGCTTGGCGGGCTCGCGGAGATGGGATTCGACACCGCGATCGGCGCCGTCGCGAACGTGCACGAGATCACCCCGCTGGAGATCATCGGCAGCCAGGTCGTCCCGGCCGTGGCCGGCCTGTGACCCTCAGGCGTCGCCGATGCCCAGGCCGCGGCGCCCGACCGCGTTGAGGTCGTCCAGCCGGAAGCGGTCCGGCCAGTCGCGCTCGTAGTGCTCGGCCGGGAAGTCGGGCGGGCTCGAGCCGGTCCTGAGTGCCTCGCGCACCGAGCCCGCGTAGGCCGCGTTGCGCGGGCACCAGGGCGCGGCCGGTATGTACATGACGTTGCCCCAGCCGCGCTGGTTCCGCACCGGCGCGACCGAGTGGATCAGGTCGCAGTGCCACCAGACCGAGTCCCCGGCCCGGACGTCGGGGATGCCGGACAGCGCCTGCAGCGGCAGTTCGTGCCACCGCTGGCTGGCCGGGAAGGCCTGGCTGACGGTGACGCCGCACATGTCCCCGGCGGCCACGTCGGCCAGCAGCGGTCGCAGCATCAGGTAGCCCATCGCCTCGGGAATCGGGACGGTGTGCAGGACGCCCTGGTCGTGGTCCATGTCGGACAGCGCGGTCCAGCCCTGGAAGGTACGGAACACCGAGCACATGGTCGTTCCCTGGTACTGCGGGCCCGACGTGCGGTACGCGGCGTCCCACGGATCGTAGGCCTCGACCGTGCCGTCGAACAGGTGCCGGAACGCCCGCTGGTAGTTCCGGGTCATCCACAGGTCGAGGTTGCCCGGGTCCAGGTGCGGGCCCAGGCCGCCGGAGTCGGCGCCCTCCGGGCGGCGCCGGATGCGGTCCGGGTAGAGCGAGTCGCGGTCGGGGTCGAACCAGCGCGTGCCGCCGGAGTCGTACCGCCACAGGTAGTTGAGGAATCCCTGGACGGTGGCCATCCGCTCGCTCTGCCTGGCCTGCATCTGGGCCGGCGACCAGTAGACCGGATAGATCTCGGGCTTGGACCCGACGCTGCCGAAGAAGTCGTCGCCCGGCCCGCGGTAGTTCTCGAAGAAGCGGTTCGACTCGACGTAGTCCACGATGCCGGCGTCCCAGGCCAGGGCCTGCTCGCGCGGGAAGTGACCGCGCACGACCAGGCAGCCGCGGCGACGCAGCCTGGCGATCTCCGCGGCCGGCACGGTGCCGGCCGCGATGTCGGCGTAGCCGATCACCGGCCAGATCGTCTCCCCCCGTGACCTGGCCGCGGTGACGTCCGCTACCTGGGCCCGCACCCGCGCCTCGATGACCGCGAAGACGTCCTCGACGGACCGGCCCGAGCGGGCGATGCGAGCCCGGATCGCCTCCTTCACCTCGGCGATCGCCGCCGTCAGGTCCTCGGGAGTGCGTTCCCAGTGCGGCAGCGGAGACAGCTCGACGGTCTCGGGTTCAGATTCCGGCGTAACAGGCACCGCGGATCCTCCCGCCCGGCGGATTCGGTGTGTATGAAACCGCACATTCATCATGGATCAGGAAACGCCGCCGGGCCTAGATCGGGCGGGGGTCGATGGGCTGCTGGCGGAACCCGCCGCGCGGGGCGGGCTCGACCCACCAGGCGTGCTTGCCCGGCGCGATCGAGACCGCCTCGAGCAGGTCGGTGCCGGCGTAGTGCAGGCCGACTCCGTCCTCGCTGGCGTAGCCGGCCGGCAGGACGCCCTCGGCGACCAGCCGCCGGTAGACGTGCCGGCGGGGCTGGCCGTCGAAGTCGTCGTGCACCCCGTTGCTGTACGGCAGGAACCCCAGCCCGTCGGTGAACGGGTCGAGCGCGTCGCCGAACGAGTCGGTCACGCCGCCCCGGTGCCAGCACAGGCTGCCTGCGCTCCAGCCGGCCAGCAGCACGCCGGAGTCCCAGCACTCGCGCATCACCTCGCCGAGGCCGTGCGCGCGCCAGACGGCGAGCATGTTCACCACGCTGCCGCCCTCGACCAGCAGGACATCCTGCGACAGCAGGTGCGTCCTGATGTTGGGCACGCTCGGCTGGGGGAACAGCCGCAGCACGCTCAGGTCGACGTCCGGCCGGCTGGCGAACCTGGACGTCATGTGGTCGATCAGCGCCTCGGCGTCACCGGCTCCGGTCGGGATATAGCAGGCCCGGCGGCGGCCTTCCTTTCTCCTGGCCAGGCTGACCGCGTGCTCGACCAGCGCGAAGGAGTCCTGCTGGCCCGGCGCCGGCTTGAGCAGGCCGGAACACGCGAAGACCTGTCGCAACGGTGACATGTCAGGCAAGGGTAGGCGAACGCGGCAGCTTTCGCCCGGCCTACCCGGCGAGCGCGCGGACGCGCCTGATGGCTTCGTCCCGGCCCAGGACGCGGGCCACGCTGGCCAGGTCGGGGCTCCTGGTCGATCCGGTCAGGGCCACCCTGATCAGCTGCGACGCCTCCCTGATCGAGCCGGGGTATTGGTCGGGCGCCT
>DASWAH010000339.1:0-11495 GCA_036391235.1 Streptosporangiaceae bacterium | reverse complement strand
CCCCCGGCCACCAGCGTGGTCGTGCCGTCCTGGGCGACGTCGCTGACCCTGGCGAACCAGTGCAGCGGTGAGGCGTCGGCCCGGCCGAAGATCTCGACCCGGCAGAACCCCATGATCTCGGTGTCGGCGTCCAGCGGCGGTGAGTCGAACACCAGGCTGTAGGCGTCCGCGCCGCGCTGGTCGGCGGTCAGCTCGCCCCACCAGTGCCCGGCCTCGACGCCGGCCGACGGCACGTACCTGAGCTGGACCGTCTCGTCCGGCCCGGGCTCCGCCCCGAGTGCATGACCCGGGCCGCAGTACAGCACGCGCTGCTCCGTCCGCTCGGGTGGCAGCGCGGTCTCGGTGCGCCAGTAGCCGGGCAGCTCGGTCAGGTCGGGGTCCGGCGGCCGCCAGGTCTGCACGTAGACGTCGGCCATCGGCTCGTCCAGCATCCCGGTGTCGTTGCCCTTGAGCCAGTGCTCCCACCAGCGCACCGCGTGGCCGCGCCACTCGGCGGCCGGGCCGGGCACCGCATGATGCGGCCAGGTGTGGTTCCACGGTCCGATCAGGGCCCGGACGGGCACGTCGCAGTGCTGCGCCATCCGGAACACCGAGTCCCGGTAGCCGTCCCACCACCCGGTGATCAGGAACGCCGGGACGGCCAGCCGCGAGTAGTCCGTGCGCAGCGAGTTGCGCAGCCAGAAAGGCCCGTCCTGCTGCAGGCTGAGCCACTTCATCAGCCACGGGTCAGCGTCGAACCGGCGCTTGAGCGTGTCCTCGTCAAGCGGGAAGTCGGGCGCCGGCGGCAGCATGTTGAGCTGGTCGATCATCACCGAGTACTCATCGAGATGCAGCAGGCCGTCGATGTAGTGCACATCGTCGTGGAACATGTCGTCGGAGGCCTCGCAGGCGATGATCGCCTTCAGCGCGGGCGGCGGGGGCTGGCGCATCGCCATCTGGATCGAGTTGAACCCGCCCCAGGAGATGCCCCACATGCCGACCGAGCCGGTGCACCACGGCTGCTCGGCCAGCCAGGCGATCACGACCTCGGCGTCGAGCTGCTCCTGCTCGGTGTACTCGGCCTCGGGCAGTTCGCCCTCGCTGCGCCCGGTGCCCCTGATGTCGACCCGGGCGCCCGCGAAGCCGCGCCTGGTCAGGTAGGAGTTCAGCTCCAGGTTCCGGCCGGTCGCGTCGTCCTTGCGGTAGGGCAGGTATTCGAGCACGACCGGCACCGGCGTGGTGTCGGCTTCTGGCGGCAGGTACAGCGTGGCGGCGAGCGTGATCCCGTCCGGCATCGGGATGCTGGCTTCCCTGATGACGGTGGCGGTGGCGGGCGGGGCGTCGGTCACGTCACACTCTCCTTGCTGCAGTCAGGAGCTGAGATGGCATCGGGGGCCGAGATAGCACTGCGGAGCAGTTCGACGAACTGCCCGACCCGGCGCTCGCGCATCTGCGCGGTCTGGCCGAAATAGCTGAACAGGCCGGGGTCGAGTTCCTCGGTCACGATCGCGTCCTGGCACCGGTCGATCAGCCAGTCGACCAGCGAGACGATCAGCTCGATCTCGATGTCGCGGCGGATCTCCCCGCGCTGCACCCCGAAGGCGACGAACTCCCTGGTGCCGTAGGGATCCTCGCCCTGCATGTACCGGGTGATCTCCCGCTTGAGGGCCAGGTCGGAGCAGTAGCTGCCGATCAGCACGACCCGGTAGGGGATCCAGTCCTCGTGGATCATGTGCGGCGTGTTGGCCAGCCAGTAACTGATGGTGGCGAAGAAGCCCTGCTCCAGTACCTCGGCCGGAGCCTGCAGGTACCGGCTGAAGGTGCGGGTCGCGCTCTGGTAGGCGGCCAGGAACAGCCCGGCCTTGCTGCCGAAGTAGCCGAACACGGCACCCTTGGAAACGCCGGCCGCGACCGCGATCGCCTCGGCCCTGGCGCCCTCGTAACCGTGCCTGGCGAAGTGCTCCATCGCGACGGCAACGATCCTGTCCTGCTTGGCCCGCTGCCGGTCGCCGGCCCGCACGGGCTGGCGCACGCTGGCCCTGATCGCCCCAGCCGCCATTGTCTGACCTGTAGTCATTAATTCCGCCGTAACGAGTCATTGACATCGATCAAGCTACATTGCATACTCGGCGAAATCCAGAAATCCCTGGCTTTCTTCACTAACCGGGGGTCAATTAGCTCGGGTCAGCTGCAGGAGACAGACAAGAGGCGGAACTACCGGTGCCTGAACTGTCGTGGGACGCCATCGTCGTGGGCGCGGGGCACAACGGCCTTACCGCTGGCGCCCTGCTGGCCAAGGCCGGGCTGTCGGTACTGGTACTCGAGCGGCGTGACGTCGTCGGCGGCGCCTGCGTCACCGAGGAGATCGCGCCGGGCTGCCGGGCCTCGACCACCTCCTACATCGCGAGCATGCTGCGGCCTGAGGTGATCAGGACGCTCGATCTCGGCCGCCACGGCCTGCGGATGGTGCCGTGCGAGCCGGCCGTGCAGGTCGCCCTGGACGGCGGTGAGGTGCTCGCTAACTGGACCGACCAGGCCAGGACGTGCGCCGAGATCGAGCGGTACTCGCCTCGGGACGCGCGCGCGTTCGTCGCGGTCACCAGGGAACTGCGCGAGCTGAGCGCGCGGCTGCAGCCGATGCTGACCGAGCTGCCGCCGGACACCAGGGCGGGCAAGCTGCGCGGGGCGGCCGAGGCGGTGCGGCTCGGCCGCCGGCTTCGCGGCCTGCGCGGCCGCGACATCGAGGGCATGACCAGGCTGGTCTCGTCCAGCCTGGGCGACTACATCGACGCCCACTTCACCTCGCCGCAGGTCAAGGCGCTGCTCCTGGCCAACAACCTGTACGGGAAGCACGGTGGTCCGTACCAGCCGGGGACACTGATCGGACTGGTGTTCCATATGCTCACCGGGGGTGATCAGGAGCAGCAAGGCTTCTTCGGTCATGTGATCGGCGGGATGGGGGCGATCAGCGACGCGATCGCGGCCGCCGGGCGCGGCTACGGCATGCAGGTCAGGACCGGCGCCGAGGTCGCCTCGATCGGTGTGCGCGGCGGCCGGGCCACCGGCGTGGTGCTGGCCGACGGCACCGAGCTGCCGGCCAGGGTGGTGCTGTCGGGCGCCGACCCCAAGCGGACCTTCCTCGACCTGACCGACAAGGCCGAGCTGCCCGAGGACTTCAGGGACGCGGTCAGCGCGATCAAGATGGACGGGCCGTGCGCCAAGGTCAACCTGGTGCTCGATGCCGAGCCCGAGGTGCTCGGCATGCCTGCCGGGGCCAGCCCGGGCCAGCGCGCGCTGTTCACCCTCCCGCCGGCCATGGCCGTGGCCGACCGCTGTTACGACCTGAGCAAGCGGGGCGAGATCGCGGCGGCCGATGAGCTCTTCGTCGACTGCGTGGTCGCGTCCAATGTGGACGACTCACTGGCGCCCCCCGGCCGGCACATCCTCACCTGCTTCGTCCAGTACGTGCCGTACCAGCTGGCCTCGGGTACCTGGCCGGAGCGCTCAGCGGAGCTGGGCGACAAGGTGCTGGAGCGGATCGGCCGGTTCGCGCCGAACGTGCCGGGCGCCGTGGTCGCCCGCCAGGTGCTGACCCCGCTCGATCTCGAACGCACCTACGGGCTCACCGAAGGCAACATCTTCCACGGCGACATCCGGTTCGACCAGCTGTTCCACATGCGGCCGGTGCCGGGCTGGGCCCGGTACGCGACGCCGGTGCGCGGCCTGTACTTGTGCGGGGCGGGCGCGCATCCCGGCGGCGGCGTGACCGGCGCCCCCGGATACAACGCGGCTCACCGGGTGCTCGCGCACCTGCGCAAGGACGGCCGCCGGTGACCGGGCCGGCCAGCGACGTGCTGGTGGCCGGGGCCGGCGTGATCGGCGCGGCGACCGCCTTTCACCTGGCCCGGCTGGGAGCCGGGCGGGTGACCGTGCTGGACAGGACGGTCGTCGCGGGCGGCATGTCGGCCCGCTCGTCCGCCCTGATCAGGATGCACTACACGTTCGGACCCGAGGTCGACCTGGCGGTCCGCAGTGACGCCATGTTCGACGCCTGGACCGAGCTGACCGGCCGCCCGGCCTGCGTCCGCCGGACCGGGTTCGTGCGCATCGTCGGGCCAGGCGAGACCGCGGCGCTGACCGCCAACGTCGCGATGCAGCGCTCCCGCGGGGCCGCGGCCGAGCTCATCGACCAGGCCGAGCTGACCAGGATCGCGCCGGGCTGGCGGACCGACGACGTCGAGTGCGCGGCCTGGGAGCCGCACGGCGGCTACGGCGACGGCGCGATTGTGGCCGGAGACCTGCTGGCCGCCGCCCGCGAGGCCGGGGTGACCTACCTGCCGCACACGCCGGTCCGCGGGCTGCTGACCGACGGGGACCGGGTCACTGGCGTCCGGACCGACTCCGGCGACCTCGCGGCCGGACTCGTCGTGCTGGCCTGCGGGGTATGGTCGCCGCCACTGCTGGCGGCGGCCGGGGTCGACCTGCCGATCGAGACCGAAGTGCACAAGGTCGCGGTCGTGCGGCCGGGAGCGGGGCGCGGCGCCGGCCTGGCCTGCATCGACTCGGGAACCCAGACCTATTTCCGGCCCGAGGCGGGGGACACGATGACGCTGATCGGCAGCTTCGCAGGCCCCAGGGGAGCGGACCCGGACGCCGTGCCGGCGACCGCGCAGGCGGGCGAGCTGGCCGAGCTGGTCGGCGCGGCCGCATGGCGGATGCCGGCCCTGGCCGAGGCCGGAATCGTGCGCGGCGTGACCGGCGTCTACGACATGACCCCGGACGCCCGGCCGGCCATCGGGCCGGTGCCCGGGCGGCCCGGGCTGGTCGTCGCGGCCGGGTTCTCCGGCATGGGCTTCAAGATCTCGCCGGCCGTCGGCGAGGCGATCGCCGAGCTGATTACCCGCGGCGCGGCGTCGCGGGTGGACCTGACGGCGTTCCGGCCTGGCCGGTTCGCCGACGGCGCGCTGATCACCCCGGACCATGCGTATGCCGATGATTAACCACTAAATCGGCAGGCCGGCATGAGCTGGCGATAGAGTCCCGAACCAGATCGCAGGAGGCAGCGGTGCAGACCCCGATCGCGCGGCCCGGCCCGCGCGTCCCGCTGGAACTCAGCCTGCCCAAGGCCAGCTTCGTCTCCGAGGCCGAGTTCGGCCGGGAGCGGGAGGCCCTGCTGTACCGGGACTGGTTCTGCGTCGGCCGGGCCGAACGGCTGGCCGCGGCCGGTGACTACCTGGCCGCCGACGTCGCCGGGGAGAGCGTGATCATCGTCAGGGGCGAGGACGGCGGCCTGCGCGGTTTCTATAACCTGTGCCGGCATCGTGGTTCGCGGCTGGTGCCGCCGGAAGAGGCCGAGCCGCACGCCGGCCGGCACCAGAACCCAGCTGCACCGACGGCCGGGACCGGCTGCTTCACCGGGACCATCAGGTGCCCCTACCACGCCTGGACCTACGGGCTGGACGGCGGGCTGCGGTCCGCTCCTTTCCTGCCCGACCTGCGTTCCCACCGGGCTGCGCTGAGCCTGCACCCGGTGGACGCAGACACCTGGGGCGGCTTCGTGTTCGCCAGGCTCGAGCCGGGCTCCGGGCCGTCGCTGGCCGGCGCCCTCGGCCCCGTTCCCGGCCGGGTCGCCGCTTATGACCTGGCCGGGCTGCGCACCGGGGCGCGGCTGCGGTACCAGGTCGCGGCCAACTGGAAGGTGGTGCTCGAGAATTACAACGAGTGCTATCACTGCGGTCCCGTGCATCCCGAACTCTGCGAGCTGGTACCCGAGTTCGCCCGCCGCGGCGGCGACGTGGACTGGGAGGCCGGCGTTCCGCACCGCGCCGGCGCGTACACGTTCACCAGCACCGGCACGACGACCAGGCGGCCGTTCCCCGGTCTGTCGGAGACCGAGCGGACTCGCCACTTCGGTGAGCTGGTGCTGCCCAACCTGATGGTCTCGCTGTCGGCCGACCACGTGGCCGCGTTCACGCTGTGGCCACAGGCAGCCGGCCTGACCACCGTGATCTGCGACTTCCTGTTCCACCCGGACGAGCTGGCCAGGCCGGACTTCGACCCGGCCGACGCAGTGACGTTCTGGGATCTGGTCAACCGGCAGGACTGGCTGATCTGCGAGCGCGTGCAGGACGGCATGACCTCGCGCCGGTTCACGGCCGGCTACCTGGCCCCGATGGAGGAGCCGAGCGCCGATGTCCGCCGTTACGTTGCCGCCCGCCTGGGCGGGCCGGACGCCGAGGAGGCAATGAGCTGATGAGCACCCCCACCGACAATCCAGGACCGTACCCGGGCGGCCGGGCGCGGTCACGTGGCCTCGATCGCCGCGGGTTCCTCAGGCTGACCGGCGTGGCCGGAGCGCTCGGCGCCACCGGGCCGGTCCTCGCCGCCTGCTCGTCCGGGCAGCCGGGCGGCGCCGTCGGCGCGACTAAGGGCGGCGCCAGGATCAAGGAGTACGTCCCCGGCCCGCAGCCGGTCTCCGGCGGCCGCTACGGCGGCACGGTCAAGGTTGCCTGGTCAACCGCGCCCGACTCGTTCGACCCGGCCGTCGGGGAGAACCTGACGGCCTGGGACGCTCTGACCGAGCTGGTGTACTTCGGTGCCCTGATGGCCTACGACAAGCAGTTCGGCGGACCGGTGCCGAACCTCGCGGCCGCGGCCCCGGTGATCAGTGCCGACGGCAAGACGCTGACCTTCCGTATCCGGCCCGACGTGAAGTTCCACAATGGCCGGGCGATCACGGCCCAGGATTTCAAGTACGCCTGGGAGCGCACGCTCAACCCTAAGACCCAATCGTGGGGGGCCAGTTACCTGGCCTCGATCGTCGGTGCGAGCGCGATCACCGGCGGCAAGACCACCAGCCTGGAAGGGGTCGAGGTCAAGGGCGATTCGACCCTGGTCGTGCACCTGACCGCGCCCGACTTCACGATCCTGAACGCGCTCACCCAGCCGATCGCCGCTCCGGTGCCGCAGGAAGAGGTCGACCGGCTCGGCAAGGCGTGGGGACAGACACCGGTCGGTTACGGGCCGTTCACGATCGTGTCGTACGACTCGGCCGCCCAGACGGCCAGGTTCGAGCGCAACCACGATTACTTCTACGCCGGCCTGCCCTACCTGGCCGCGGTCGACTACTTGTGGGGCGTCGACCCGCAGATCGAGATGCAGCAGCTCCAGCACGGCGACGTCGACATCATCGGCGAGGGGATCCCGCCCTCGTCGGCCGGGCAGGTGCTGGCCAGCCCGACCCTGAAGCCGCTGGCCCACCCCAAGGCCTCGCCCGGCAACCTGTACCTGACCATGTACCCGGCCGGCGTGCCGGCCTTCGGCAGCAAGCTGGTCAGGCAGGCGATGAACTGGGCGATCGACAAGGAGGCGCTCGGCAAGATCACCTACGGCACGTCTACGCCCTGGGGAGCTCCGTTCCCCAGCCAGCTCGCCGACTTCCCTCGCACCTTCACCCCGTACGGCTACGACCCGGCCAAGGCCAAGTCGCTGCTGGCCCAGGCCGGCTACAAGCATGGGTTCGCGATCACCCTGTCGGTGGCCTCCAGCCCGCCGTTCCCGGCCATCGCCCAGGTTGTCCAGCAGCAGCTCGGCGCGGTCGGCGTGCGGGTCACCCTGAACCAGGTCGACTCGAACGCGCTGTACAGCCTGGAGGCCGCAGCCCAGCGGGGCAGCAGCAAGCTGCAGATGTCGACCGACCTGTGGTACATGGTCCAGCCGACCGCGGCCGACGAGGTCGACGCCCTGTATGTCACCAAGGCGTCGAGCAACTACTGCGGCTACTCCAACCACGAGGTCGACAAGCTGGCCAGGCAGGCCGCGGCCGACTTCAACCAGACCTCGCGCAACAAGCTGTACGCCCAGATCCAGCAGCTCGTCGGCGAGGACGCGCCGTTCATCTTCCTGGCCTCGACCGACTTCCTGGCCGGGGTCTCGACCAGGGTGAATAACTACCAGTACCGGGCCGAGACCTACAGCTACTACGACCGGATGTGGGTGTAGCCGGTGGCGGTGCTGGCGCCGGACCCGGCCCAGGACGTGGCCCCGGCCGGGAGCCGCCGCCGGCGCCGCTGGCCCTGGCCGCTCATCGCCGGTGTCGCGATCCTGGCCGCGTGCGCCGGCCTGGCGATCGCGGCGCCGTTGTTCGGGAACCCGAACCATCAGGACCTCGTGCACGGACTCGGCCCGACCGGCTTGCCGGCCGGGCCGGGCGGCCGCTACCCTCTCGGAGCCGACCTGCTCGGCCGCAACGAGCTGGTCAGGCTGGTCTACGGCATCCGGGTCTCGCTGACCGTGGCGCTCATCTCCAACGCGACGTCGATCGTGATCGGCGCGACCGTCGGCCTGCTGGCCGGCTACTTCCGGGGCCCGGTCGAGCAGCTGCTGATGCGGTTCACCGACATCGGGCTGGCCCTGCCGTACACGCTGGCCGGCCTGGTCATCGCGGCGGTGATGTCGGCCGGGATGACCAGGGTCATCGTGATCATCACGGTGCTGTTCTGGTCGTACCCGGCCCGGCTGGTCTATGGCGAGGTGCTCAGGCTGCGCACGCGCGGCTTCGTCGAAGCAGGCGAGGCGATGGGGGCGGGCGGCCTGACCATCGTGCGCCGGCACCTGGCGCCCCATGTGACGTCGATGATGTTCGCCTACTCGCCGCTGAACGCGGCCTCGGCGGTGGCGTTCGAGGCGACGCTGTCGTACCTGTCGGCCGGGATCAACCCGCCGACCGCGTCGCTGGGAAACATGATCTCGGACGGCCAGACCGCGATCAGCTACGCGCCGCTGCTGGTGATCGCGCCCGGCCTGGCCATCATGGTCCTCACGCTGGCGTTCCTGCTGATCGGTGAGGGTGTGAAGGCGTTCAACCCGGACCTGAGGAGACTCTCGTGGCTCGGGCGGTAATCCGCAGGCTGGTGTTCGGGCTGATCGCCGTGACCGGCGTGATCGTGCTCGCGTTCCTGCTCGAGTACGTCGTGCCCGGCGACCCGGCCCGGGCGATCGCGCCCCGGGCGAACAGCCCCGCGGTGCTGGCCAGCATCCGGGCCCAGCTGCACCTGAACCAGCCGCTGATCGTGCAGTTCGCCGACTACTTCGGCAACCTGCTGCGCGGCAACCTGGGCACCTCGTACGTGCAGCGCCAGCCGGTCGCCTCGCTGATCGGGCCGCGGCTGGCCACCACCGGGGTGCTCGCCCTGGCCGGCGTGATCGCCGAGGTCATCATCGGCGGCGGACTCGGCATCCTGGCCACCCTGTTCGGCCGGGTGCGGGCCCTGGTCAGCGCGATCAACCTGACCCTGCTGGCCATCCCGATCTTCGTGCTCGGGCTGCTCCTGCTGCTGGTCCTCGGCTTCCAGCTCGGGGCGGCGCCGGTCACCGGCGGGGCCGGGGCGGCCCAGCTCGTCCTGCCCGCGCTGACCCTCGGCCTGATCGGCGCGCCCTGGTACGCGCAGATCGTGGCTGACCAGATGCAGGAGTCGCTGGCCTCGCCCTACGTCAGGACCGCGGTCGCCAAGGGCCTGTCCGACCGCTACATCCTGCGCCGGCATGTGCTGCGCAACGTGCTGTCGCCCGCGATCACGATGGTCGGCCTGGACCTGGGCTCGTACCTGTCCGGGGTGGTCACCGTCGAGGTGGTCTTCGTCTGGCCCGGGATCGGCCTGCTGGCGGTGAACTCGCTGCACCAGCTCGACCGGCCGGTCGTGATGGGCACGGTCATCGTCGGAGCGGTCGCGGTGGTCTTCTTCAACCTGCTGGCCGACGTGGTGCGGATGTACGTGGACCCGCGGACCAGGGAGGAAGTATGACGGCCGCGGCAGCCGCACCGGCCGGGGCCGGCCCGGCCGCGACCGCGCCCGCCCTGCGGGTGACCGGGCTCGACGTGCGGTACGGGCCGGTGCACGCGGTCCGCTCGGCCTCGCTGACCGTGCCGGCGGGCCAGGTGGTCGCGCTGATCGGCGAGACCGGCAGCGGCAAGAGCAGCCTCGCGCTGGCCGCCGCCCGGTTGCTGCCGTCGTCGGCGGTCGTCACCGGCCAGGTGAGCATCGCGGGCACCGAGGTGTCCGGGCTCGGCGGCCCGCAGTTCCGGCGGGCCCGGGCCCGGCTGCTCGGCTGCATCGCGCAGGACGCGATGGCCGCGCTGAACCCGGTCGTGCCGGTCGGCCGGCAGGTGGGGGAGCTGTTCGCGGTGCACGCCGGCCTGGGCCGGTCCGGTGCGGCCGAGGCAGCCGTGGCCGCGCTGGCCCAAGTCGAGATCCGGAACCCGGCCGCGGTCGCCCGGCTGTACCCGCACCAGCTGTCCGGGGGCATGCGCCAGCGAGTGATGATCGCGATGGCGATGGCGCTCGGGCCGCCGCTGATCATCGCCGACGAGCCGACCACCGCGCTCGATGTCTCGACCCAGGCCGAGATCCTGGGTCTGATCGGAGACCTGCGGGAACGGTCGAATTCGGGGTTCTTGTGGATCACGCACGACATGGGCGTGGTCGCCGAGCTGGCCGACTGGGCGGCGGTGATGTACGCGGGCCGCATCGTCGAGCAGGGAACGGTCGGCGCGATCTTCGATGCACCGGCCCATCCGTACACCCAGGGGCTGCTGCAGACCAGGCGCGATCTGCGCTCGGGCGCGATCGGCGCGCCGCTGTTCCAGATCCCCGGCTCGCCGCCAGCGCCCGGCGTTCGGCCGGCGGGCTGCCCGTTCCGCCCCCGCTGCCTCCGCGCTACCGGTATCTGCGAAGCCGAGGACCCGCCCCTGACCCCGGCCGGCGACCCCGAGCACGCCGCCGCCTGCCACCACCCCGGACCAGGCTCATGACCGCCGTCATCACCCTCGAGGGAGTCAGCAAGCAGTACCGGGGCGGTCGGCTGGCGCTGGATGACGTGACGCTGGCACTGCCCGCGGGCGGCAGCCTGGGCCTGGTCGGGGAGTCCGGGTCCGGCAAGACCACGTGCGTGCGGCTGGCCCTGGGGCTCGAACGGCCCACGTCGGGCCTGGTCACCTTCCGCGGCACCCCGTACCCGGCGAGCCGGCGCGGCCTGCGGGGGCTGCGGAGCCAGATCGGGTTCGTCCTGCAGGACCCGTACGACTCGCTCGACCCGCGGATGACGATCAGGGATATCGTCGCCGAGCCGCTGCGCATCCACGGTCTGCCCGGTGGCCGCGGCGCCCAGGCCGATGAGCTGGTCGCCGGCCAGCTCGCCGCGGTCGGCCTGCCGGGAGCGGACCTGCGCAGCTATCCGTCGCGGTACTCAGGCGGCGGGCGCCAGCGGATCGCGATCGCCCGCGCGCTGATCGGTTCACCTTCCGTACTGATCTGCGACGAGCCCACCTCCAGCCTGGACGTCTCTGTCCAGTCCCAGATCGTCAACCTGCTGCTGGACGCCGGGCGCGAGCGCGACCTGTCCATGCTGTTCGTCACCCACGACCTGGACCTGGTCGGCCGGGTCGCGCAGACCGTGGCGGTGATGTACGCGGGCCGGGTCGTCGAGTCCGGCCCGGCCGCGCTGATCCGCAGCTCACC
>DASWAH010000338.1:0-11239 GCA_036391235.1 Streptosporangiaceae bacterium | reverse complement strand
GGGCGGGTCGTTCGGCGGCTACATGGCCAACTGGATCGCCGGGCACACCGGCCGGTTCCGGGCGATTGTCAGCCACGCCGGGCTATGGGCTCTGGACCAGATGTTCGCCACCACCGACGAGCCGGCGTTCTGGCGGCGGATGTTCGGCGATCCGGCCACCGAGCCGGCCAGGTACCTGGACGCGTCGCCGCACCTGCACGCGGCCGCGATCAGTACGCCGCTGCTGATCATCCACGGCGACCGCGACTACCGGGTCCCGGTCGGCGAGGCGCTGCGTATGTACGCCGACCTGTCCAGGCTCGGCAAGCCGGCCAGGTTCCTGTACTTCCCCGACGAGAACCACTGGATACTCAAGCCGGGCGACGTCAGGGTCTGGTACGAGACCGTGTTCGCCTTCCTGGCCGAGCAGTTGCACGGCGAGCCCTGGCGGCAGCCTGAGCTGCTCTGACCCAGCGCCCGGGCAGCGAGGAAGCGGCCGGCTCCCCCACGGGGAAGCCGGCCGCTTCGTGCCTGAGGCGGTCGCGGTCAGGCCACCGGGCCGAAGGTCAGCGTGAACTCCTGGGAGTCGCGCGCGACGCCGCCGGTCAGCAGGTTCAGCCGCTGCACCTTGAGCTGGTTCTCCGGCAGGTAGGTGCCGGAGTCCACGGTGAGCACCAGCGGGTGGCTGAAGTTCGGGTCGGAGGCGTTCACCCACGGGGTGTAGAAGTGACCGTCGTTGGTCGTGCTGTTGGCGAGGTCGCCGACCCAGATCGTCTTGGCCGAGACGCCGCACGGCTGCAGGGTCACGTTCTCGCCTGCCATGTCGGCCTGCTTGATGCCGGCGCACAGTCCTGACTCGTTGCCGAACGGCGACCAGTTCGACTCGAACACCGGGTAGCTGCCCGGGTAGTTCACGCACACGTAGGACGTCGACGAGATCAGCGAGCCGCAGTAGTCGGACAGGGTGCCGATCTTGGCCCCGGTGAAGTCCTCGTTCGGGTGGCTGTTGCTGGCGTGCCGCAGGCTCAGCCGCTGCCCGGCCTTGCCGCCGGTGCCGGTGTCGCCCTTGATGTAGGCGTTCTGCACGGTCTGCGTGCCCAGCTCGAGGCTGGACAGGTTGAAGCAGTTGAATCCGCAGGCCGGGGTGGCGTGCGGGATGTTGTTGACGGTCGCGGCCTGGGCCGCGGCCGCGCCGAACGTGAACAGCGCCGCCGCGGTGCTGAGCGTGACGATGAACTTGCGCATGAAATCTCCTTGTTTACGGCCCGGCTGCCTTTCTCGATAACTTCCGGCAGCACATGAATGCGTTTCGCATACCAAGACGCAGGGGTGTCAGAGCTGGTTTACAGAAATTGCCAGACAATCTAAGAAAGAAAGATATGAGTGCTATTTATTCAGTGTCAGCCGGTGTCGTCCCGCCTGCTCCTGACTGATTTCTGACCTGCTGCTCTACGCGACCGGCCCGTCATTCGGGGCGTATAACTCCCGGCCTGGCTACCCGCAGCCCGTCCGGCCTGAATTATCCTCAGTCTTTGCACCCCGGCAGCTTTAATGCCCTTTCGCGCCGACATAACCCCGGTCGTACCGCGAAGCCCTCCCCGGCCGTCCCCGCCGGCCCCGGCCGTCCCCGCCGAAGATGATCAACAGCGCTGTGACGCTGCTGTTGCCAGGGCAACAGCGCTGCGACGCTGCTGTTGATCAGCGTGCGAGGGGTGCGGGAGCAACCGGGAGCAGCCTGCCTGGGCGGTGTCGCGGATATGCCAACCTTGGGGGCATGACCAGAGCCCGGCTAGATAAGCGGCCCGACGATGTCGCCGCGATGTTCGATGCTGTCGCCGAGCGCTACGACCTGCTCAACGACGTGCTGTCGCTGGGTCAGGACCGGTACTGGCGCGCGGCGGTGGCCCGCATCGTCGGCGCCGGGCCCGGCGACCTGGTGCTCGACCTGGCGGCCGGCACGGGCACGTCTACCCGCGCCTTTACCCAGGCCGGAGCACGCTGCGTGGCCTGCGACTTCTCCCAGGGAATGCTCAGGGTCGGCGCGGCCAGGCCAGCCCCGGCGGCGGGGCGGACCGGATTCGTGGCCGGCGACGCGCTGGCGCTGCCGTTCGCCGACGCGACGTTCGATGTGATCACTATCTCCTTCGGGTTGCGGAACGTAGCCGACCCCGACCAGGCCCTGACTGAGATGCTGCGGGTGACCCGGCCGGGCGGCCGCCTGGTGATCTGCGAGTTCAGCCATCTGCCGGCCCGCCCGCTTGACGCCGCCTACCAGCGCTATCTGGCCGCCGCGTTGCCTGCCGTGGCCCGGCGGCTGTCACCGAACGACGGTGCCTACGCCTACCTGGCCGAGTCGATCAGTCAGTGGCCGGCCCAGGACGAGCTGGCCGCCCGGATCAGGGCGGCCGGGTGGTCGTCGGTCAGGTGGCGCAACCTGACCTTCGGCATCGTGGCCGTGCACGTCGGCCGCCGGCCCCGTGGCTAGCCCCATCAGGGTTGAGTCCGGCGGACCACGGCTACGGGCTAGACTGTCGGCATCTGTACTTGTGAAGGTGTTCACAAGATTGGCGGGACGGGTCAGTGAGTGAGCAGTACCCCCTGGCGACCCGGGCCAGCCACCCGGAGGCCGCGGACGTCATCGTGGTCGGTGCCGGGCCAGCTGGCTCGACCGCGGCCTACTACCTGGCCAACGCCGGCCTGGATGTGCTGGTGCTGGAGAAGACCAGCTTCCCCCGGGAGAAGGTGTGCGGCGACGGCCTCACCCCCCGCGCGGTCAAGGCGCTCACCGGCATGGGACTGCCGGTGCGGGCCGAAGACGGATGGCTGCTGAACAAGGGCCTGCGGATCATCGGCGGCGGGGGCCGGATCGAGCTCGCCTGGCCCGAGCTGTCATCCTTTCCCGGCTACGGCGCGGTTCGCACCAGGACCGACTTCGACCAGATGCTGGCCAGGCACGCCCAGAAGGCCGGGGCCCGGCTGCTGGAGAACGTCACCGTGACCGGTGCGGTCACCGACGAGCGGACGGGCCGGGTCGCCGGCGTCACCGCCCGGGAGGGCCGCGGCGGCGAGCCGAGGACGTTCACCGGCCGCCTGATCATCGCCGCGGACGGCAACTCCTCCCGGCTGTCGGTCTCGATGGGCCTGCACAAGCGGGACGACCGGCCGCTCGGGGTGGCCGTCCGCACCTATTACACCTCGCCGCGGCACGACGACGACTACCTCGAGGCCTGGCTCGACCTGTGGGACGGCCAGCAGCTGCTGCCCGGGTACGGCTGGATCTTCGGCATGGGCGACGGCACCAGCAACGTCGGCCTCGGCCTGCTGAACACCTCGGACTCGTTCGGCAACATCGACTACCGGGCGCTGCTGCAGCGCTGGCTCTCGGCCATGCCGGCCGAGTGGGGCTTCACCGAGGAGAACAGGACGGCGCCGGTGCGCGGCGCGGCGCTGCCGATGGGGTTCAACCGGACCCCGCACTACGCGAACGGCCTGATCCTGGCGGGCGACGCGGGCGGAATGGTCAACCCCTTCAACGGCGAGGGCATCGCCTACGCGATGGAGTCCGGGGAGCTCGCGGCCCGGACGATCGTGCAGGCACTGGCCAGATCGACCGAGGCCGGGGCCGAGCGCGTGCTGCAGGGATACCCCGTCGCGCTCAAGCAGAGTTACGGCGGCTACTACACTCTCGGCCGGACGTTCGTGAAGCTCATCGGGCAGCCGTCGTTCATGAAGTTCGCGACCCGGCACAGCATCAAGCGGCCGGCCGTGATGCGGATGACCATGAAACTGCTGGGCAACCTGACCGAGCCGCGCGGCGGCGACGCCGTCGACCGGGTCATCAACGCGCTGTCTAAGATGTCGCCGGCGGCCTAGTTCCGCCCGGCGACCTGGCCGCTGCACGGCCGGAGGCGGCGCCCGAACGAGGCGCGACATGCACGGACACATGCAAGAAGCACAGACGCAGGACCCGCCGGCCAGCAGGCTGAGCGGCAAGACAAGGGGGTGACGGAGTCGATGAGCTACTACGTGCCGATCGTTGTGCTCGCGGCCCTGGCCGCTGTCTTCGCCATTTTCTCGCTGATCATGGGTTCGCTAGCCGGGCCGAAGCGGTGGAACCGGGCTAAGCTCGAGGCCTACGAATGCGGCATCGAGCCGACCAGGCAGCCCGCCGGGATCAGGTTCCCGGTCAAGTACTACCTGACGGCGATGCTGTTCATCGTCTTCGACATAGAGATCATCTTCCTGTACCCCTGGGCGGTCGCGTTCGACCATCTCGGAGTGTTCGGTCTTGTCGAGATGGTCACGTTCGTCGCAACCGTTCTCGTCGCGTACGTCTACGTCTGGCGCCGCGGCGGCCTGGAGTGGGATTAGCCGATGGGTCTTGAAGAGAAACTTCCGAGCGGCGTACTGCTGACCACGGTCGAGATGGTGGCCGGCTACGCACGCAAATCGTCAGTCTGGCCGGCCACGTTCGGCCTGGCCTGCTGCGCGATGGAGCTGATGGCGACCGGCGGCCCGCGTCACGACATGGCCAGGTTCGGGATGGAACGGGCATCGGCTACGCCGCGGCAGGCCGACTTGATGATCGTGGCCGGGCGGGTCAGCCAGAAGATGGCGCCGGTGCTGCGGCAGATCTACGACCAGATGTCCGAGCCCAAGTGGGTCATCTCGATGGGAGTCTGCGCCTCCAGCGGCGGGATGTTCAACAACTACGCGATCGTGCAGGGCGTGGACAACATCGTGCCGGTCGACATCTACCTGCCCGGGTGCCCGCCGCGGCCCGAGATGCTGCTGGACGCGATCGTCAAGCTGCACGACAAGATCCAGAATATGAAGCTCGGGGCCAACCGGGAGAAGCAGATCACCGAGCTGGAGCAGGCCAGGCTGCGCCGCCTGCCGCTGCTGCCGCACCTGCAGGCGGCCGGGTCCGCCGAGGGGGACCGGTGACCGGGCCCGGGCAAGACCAGCCGCCGGCCGACGAGGCCGCCGCGATCGCGGGCCGGGAGCGGCTGACCGAGCAAGTGATCCGCACCGGTGCGTTCGGTACCAGTACTACCGGGGACACCTCGGGCTACGGCGGCCTGCGGGTACGCAAGCAGCCGGCCCTGCCCAGCGAGCGTCCCTACGGCTCGTACTTCGACGAGGTCGCGGACAGCCTGGGCAGCGCGCTCGAGGCGTCCGGGCTCAGCTTCGGTGACGCGGTCGAGCGGGTCGTGGCGGCCAACGGTGAGCTCACCTTCTACGTCAGGCGCGAGCACCTGGTCGACGTGGCCAGGCGGCTGCGGGATGACCCCGCGCTCGCTTTCGAGCTCTGCCTGGGCGTGTCCGGCACGCACTACCCGGCCGACGCGGGCAGCGAGCTGCACGCCGTCTACCACTTGCTGTCGATCAGCAAGAACCGGCGGCTGCGGCTCGAGGTCACCGCGCCCGACGCCGACCCGCATGTGCCGTCGCTGATCGACGTCTACCCCACCAACGACTGGCACGAGCGCGAGACGTGGGACTTCTTCGGCCTCATCTTCGACGGTCACCCGGCGCTGACCAGGATCGAGATGCCGGACGACTGGAAGGGTCACCCGCAGCGGAAGGACTACCCGCTGGGCGGCATCCCTGTGGAGTACCGCGGCGCCACCGTCCCGCCGCCGGATGAGCGGAGATCGTACGCGTGAGCAGCGACACTGAAGCCGAAGGCCGGGTCTACAACGTTGGCGGCCAGGACTGGGACGAGGTTGTCGCCGCGGCCCAGGAGGGCGCGGAGAGCGGCCGCGAGGAACACCTCGTCGTCAACATGGGACCGCAGCACCCGTCCACCCACGGCGTGCTCCGGCTGATCTTGACCCTGGACGGCGAAACGGTCACCGAGATCAGGCCGGTCATCGGGTACCTGCATACCGGCATCGAGAAGAACATGGAGTTCCGCACCTGGACCCAGGGCGTCACGTTCTGCACCAGGATGGACTACCTGTCACCGCTGTTCAACGAGACCGCCTACTGCCTGGCGGTCGAGCGGCTGCTCGGCATCACCGACCAGATCCCGGCCCGGGCCAGCGTGCTCCGGGTGCTCATGATGGAGCTGAACCGGATCTCCTCGCATCTGATGGCGGTCGGCACCTTCGGCATGGAGCTTGGCGCCACCACCGTCTTCCTCTACGGCCTGCGCGAGCGCGAGAAGGTGCTCGACCTGTTCGAGCTGATCAGCGGCCTGCGGATGAACCATGCTTACGTACGTCCGGGCGGCGTTTCCCAGGACCTTCCTTCGGGGGCGCTGGAGAAGCTGCGTGACTTCCTCGCCGTGATGCCGGCCCAGCTCGACGAGATCCGCAAGCTGCTCGACGTCAACCCGGTCTACCTGCGGCGGACCAAGGACGTGGCGTACCTCGACCTGGCCGGATGCATGGCCCTCGGCATCACTGGCCCGATCCTGCGGTCCACCGGGCTGCCCTGGGACCTGCGCAAGAGCCAGCCGTACTGCGGGTACGAGACCTACGAGTTCGACGTGGCGACCCAGGACGGCTGCGACGTCTACGGCCGGTACCTGGTCAGAATGGACGAGATCGACCAGTCGCTGCGGATCATCGAGCAGTGCGTGGACCGCCTGGCCGCGCCGCGGCCGGCCGAGGACCCGGTCATGATCGGCAACGCCAAGATCGGCTGGCCGGCGCAGCTCGCGGTCGGTCCTGACGGCATGGGCAACTCGGCCGACCACATCGCGCACATCATGAGCCAGTCCATGGAAGCCCTGATCCACCACTTCAAGCTGGTCACCGAGGGCTTCAGGGTGCCGGCCGGACAGGTCTACGTGGCGATCGAGTCGCCCCGCGGCGAGCTTGGCTGCCACGCGGTCAGCGATGGCACGACCAGGCCGTACCGCGTGCACTTCCGCGACCCGTCGTTCACCAACCTGCAGTCGGTCGCGGCGATGTGCGAGGGCGGCATGGTGGCCGACGTGATCGCGGCCGTCGCCAGCATCGACCCGGTGATGGGGGGAGTGGACAGGTAATGGCCTTCACCGAGCAGGAGACGGCCGATCTGACCGCCAGGGCGGCCGAGATCATCGCGCGCTATCCCAAGCCGCGGTCCGCGCTGCTCCCCTTGCTGCACCTCGTGCAGGCCAGGGAGGGATTCGTCTCGGCCGCCGGGATCGAGTTCTGTGCGGCCCAGCTCGGCCTGTCCGAGGCCGAGGTCACCGCGGTGGTGACCTTCTACACGATGTACAAGCGGCAGCCGGTCGGCGAGTACCACGTCGGCGTCTGCACGAACACGCTGTGCGCGGTGATGGGCGGCGACGCTATCCACGCCGCCCTCGCCGAGCACCTCGGCGTCGAGGGCGACGAGCCCACCGCCGACGGCAAGGTCAGCCTGGAACGGGTTGAGTGCAATGCCGCCTGCGATTACGCCCCGGTCGTGATGGTGAACTGGGAGTTCTTCGACGACCAGACTCCGGAAACGGCCAAGGCGCTGGTCGACGGGCTGCGGGCGGGCGAAGACATCGTGCCGTCGAGGGGCGCCGCCCGGCTGGCCACCTGGCGGGAGGCGGCCATGATCCTGGCCGGCTTCCCCGACGGCCAGGCCGGCACCGGCCAGACGGCCGGGCCGCCCACGCTGGCCGGGCTCAGGATCGCCAAGCAGAACGGCTGGTCGCCGGACGGGCCGGCCGAGGATCGAGGGCGGCAGTGACTTCAGTACTTACCCCCGTGCTCACCGCCCGCTGGGACGAGAGCGACTCGTTCACGCTGGCCGGGTACCGGCGGGCCGGCGGCTACCGGGCCCTCCCGCAGGCGCTGGCCCTGCCGCCTGACGACATCATCGCAATGGTGAAGGAGTCGGGCCTGCGCGGCCGCGGCGGCGCCGGCTTCCCGACCGGCATGAAGTGGGGCTTCATCCCGCAGGGCGACGGCAAGCCGCACTACCTGGTCGTCAATGCCGACGAGTCAGAGCCCGGCACCTGCAAGGACATCCCGACCATGCTGGCGACCCCGCACTCGCTCATCGAGGGCGCGATCATCGCGGCCTACGCGATCCGGGCGGAGCGTGCGTTCATCTACGTCCGGGGCGAGGTGCTGCACGTGATCAGGCGGCTGCACCAGGCGGTGGCCGAGGCTTACGAGGCCGGCTACCTCGGCACCGACATCCTCGGCTCCGGCTTCGACCTGGACATCGTCGTGCACGCCGGGGCGGGCGCCTACGAGTGCGGCGAGGAGACGGCCCTGCTCGACTCGCTCGAGGGGTACCGCGGGCAGCCCAGGCTGAAGCCGCCGTTCCCGGCGATCGAGGGCCTGTACGCCTGCCCGACAGTGGTCAACAACGTGGAATCGATTGCGAGCGTGCCCTATATCGTGGCCAGGGGTGCGGCCGCGTTCGCCGCCCTCGGCACCGAGAAGTCCAAGGGATTCGGGATCTTCTCGCTGTCCGGGCACGTGACCACCCCCGGCCAGTACGAGGCGCCGCTCGGGGTGACCCTGCGCGAGCTGCTGTCGCTGGCCGGCGGGGTGCGGGCCGGGCACACGCTGAAGTTCTGGACTCCCGGCGGCTCCTCCACCCCGATCTTTACCGACGAGCACCTGGACGTGCCGCTGGATTTCGAGTCGGTCGGTCAGGCCGGGTCCATGCTCGGCACCAGGGCGCTGCAGATCTTCGACGAGACGACCTGCATCGTCCGGGCCACGCTGCGCTGGATGGAGTTTTACAAGCACGAGTCATGCGGCAAGTGCACGCCCTGCCGTGAGGGCACGTTCTGGATCGTGGGCCTGCTGAAGGCGCTCGAAGACGGCGAAGGCACCGACGCCGACCTGGACAAGCTGCTCGACATCTGCGACAACATCCTCGGCCGGGCGTTCTGCCCGTTCGGTGACGGCGCGGTCAGCCCGGTCGTCTCGTCGATCAAGTACTTCAGGGACGAGTACATCGAGCACCTCAAGCGCGGCGGGTGCCCGCTCGATCCCGCGGCATCCACTCTGTTCGGGAGGTACTCCGAGCGATGACCGTCCAGCCAAGCCAGCCGAGCCAGGCCAGCGCGGCGTCCGGCGAGGTGGCCAAGCCTGCCGACGGCGTGCGGGTGACCATCGACGGTTTCCAGATCACGGTGCCCAAGGGCACCCTGATCATCAGGGCCGCCGAGCAGCTTGGCATCCAGATCCCCCGGTTCTGCGACCATCCGCTGCTCGCCCCGATCGGCGCCTGCCGCCAGTGCCTGGTGCAGGTCGAGGGCCAGCCCAAGCCGCCGGCATCGTGCACCACCGTATGCACCGACGGCATGGTCGTGCATACCCAGCTCACCTCGCCGGTGGCCGAGAAGGCCCAGCGCGGCGTGATGGAGCTGCTGCTGGTCAACCACCCGCTCGACTGCCCGATGTGCGACAAGGGCGGCGAGTGCCCGCTGCAGAACCAGGCCATGTCGGCCGGGCAGGGTGAGACCAGGTTCACCGGCAAGAAACGCACGTTCGCCAAGCCCGTCGCACTGTCCGCGCAGGTGCTGCTCGACCGCGAGCGCTGCGTGCAGTGCGCCAGGTGCACCAGGTTCGCCGAGCAGATCGCCGGCGACCCGCTGATCGAGCTGGTCGAGCGGGGGCCGCAGGAGCAGATCAGCATCGCCCAGGACGTGCCGTTCGACTCTTATTTCTCCGGCAATACCGTGCAGATCTGCCCGGTCGGCGCGCTGACCGGCGCCTCGTACCGGTTCCGGGCCCGGCCGTTCGACACCGTGTCCACGCCGAGCGTGTGCGAGCACTGCGCGTCCGGCTGCCGGCAGCGGACCGACCACCGGCGTGGCGCGGTCACCAGGCGGCTGGCCGGCAACGAGCCGGCGGTGAACGAGGAATGGAACTGCGATAAGGGCCGGTGGGCGTTCACCTACGCCACCATGCCCGACCGGCTGCCGGTGCCGCTGGTGCGCGACGAGGAAGGCGTGCTGCGGCCGGCCTCGTGGCCCGAGGCACTGGATGCTGCCGCCCGCGGCCTGCTGGCGGCCAGGGGCCGGGCCGGCGTACTGACCGGCGGGCGGCTCACCGTCGAGGACGCGTACGCCTACGCCAAATTCGCCCGGGTGGCGCTGGCCACCAACGACATCGACATGCGGGCCAGGCCGCACAGCGCGGAGGAGTCGGATTTCCTGGCCCGCGCGGTGGCCGGGCGTCCCATGGAGACCACCTACAGCGACCTGCAGGCGGCGCCCGCGGTATTGCTGGCCGGGTTCGAACCGGAAGACGAGTCGCCCATCGTGTTCCTCCGGCTGCGGAAGGCGGCCAGGACGGGGCGCACGACCGTGTTCTCCATCGCGGCCCTGGCCAGCCCCGGGCTGGAGCGGATGTCCGGCATCCTGCTGCCGGCCGTTCCCGGAGCCGAGGCCGACGTGCTCGGCCAGCTCGGCGATCCCGCCGGGCTGGCCGCCGCGGCCGCCGGTGACGTGCTGGCCCAGGCCGCGCAGGCGCTGACCCAGCCGGGCGCGGTGATCCTGGCCGGCGAGCGCCTGGCTGAGGTGCCGGGCGCCTTGGCTGCCGCGGTCGCGCTGGCCGACCTGACCGGCGCCAAGCTGGCGTGGATCCCGCGGCGCGCCGGTGAGCGGGGCGCCGTCGAGGCCGGCGCGCTTCCCGCACTGCTACCCGGCGGCCGGCTGGTGTCCGACGTCGGCGCCAGAGCCGAGGTCGCCAGGGCCTGGGGAGCGGGTTCGCTACCCGCGGCTCCGGGCCGCGACACCGGCCAGATCCTGCAGGCGGTGGCCGACGGGGACCTCGAGGCGCTGCTGGTCGGCGCGGTCGACCCGGCCGATCTGCCCGACCCGCAGGGCGCGCTGGCCGCGATCGAGCGGGCCGGGTTCGTGGTCAGCCTCGAACTGCGGGCCAGCGCGGTCACCGACCGGGCCGACGTAGTGCTGCCGGTGGCCGCGGTAGCCGAGAAGGCGGGCACGTTCCTGAACTGGGAGGGCAGGCCGGGCGAGTTCGGCGTGGCCCTGCCCGTCCCTGGCATACGAACCGACCTGCAGGTGCTGGCCGAGATCGCCGATGCGATGGACATCGGTCTCGGCCTGCCCGACGCGGCCGCGGCCCGGCGGGAACTGGCTGACCTCGGGACCGGCCGGGACGAGGTGGTGGCCAGGCCGGTCACCCGGGCCCCGGCCAGCCGGCCGGCGGCCGGCCTGACCTCCGGCGGTACCGAGGTGTCGCTGGCTACCTGGCATAATCTGCTCGACGCGGGCCGGCTGCAGGACGGCGAGCCGAACCTGGCCCAGACGGCGCGGCTGGCTGTCGCGAAAATGTCCGCCGCG
>DASWAH010000337.1:0-7692 GCA_036391235.1 Streptosporangiaceae bacterium | reverse complement strand
CTGCCTGACCGGCCGAGGCGTGAGCCCGGCGGCGTAGGCAGCCGCCGGATCGGCCGCGTTGATGTCGCTCTCCGGGTCACCACCCGGCCAGAGCGGCAGCGTCCCTGCGTCCTCGCCCCGTTTCAGCAGGAACTCAGGGTCCACCCAGGTCAGCGTCGTTCCGGCCGGTGCCACCGCGGACGCGATGTCCTCGAACAGGTCGCCGAATCCATACGGCGGCGCCGGGCTGACCGCGTGGAACACCCCGTTGCCGGACTGTGTGCTGCCCGCATCGCCGTCGGCCAGCCCGACGATAAAGCGCCCCATGTCGCGGGCATCGATGACCTGGATCGGACCGTCGGCCGGCCCGGGCGCGAGCACCTCGCCGCCGCGGGCGATCCGCTCGACCCACCAGGTGAACCGGTAGGAGTGATCAAACGGCCCGACGACATAGGTCGGCCGCACGATCCTGACCCCGTCGGACCCGTACAGTTCCGCGGCCAGTCGCTCGCACGCGACCTTGAGCCCGCCGTAGTTCTCGTCGGTGATCTCCTGCGCCGACTCCGCTTGTCCGGCGGGCAGTTCGGCCAGCCTGGAGTTCTCGCTGAAGTTTCTGGTGGCAACGGGTGTGGCGTACGCCGAGGTCGAGGAGATGTAGACATAGCGGCCCCCTCGGCCGCCGCCGCCGCCGAGGGCCTGAGCGAGCGAGCGGACCTGGTGCGGGAAGTAGGCGCTGACGTCGATGGTGGCGTCCCACCGGCCCCCGGCCAGCGGCCCGAGCCCGCCGGAATCGGCCAGATCCCCGTTGCGGTCCCCGTTCAGGTGCGTGGCCTGCGGAAACAGGTCCGCGCCGGACTGGCCGCGATGGAAGAGCGTGACGTCGTGTCCGGCGTCGAGGGCGGCCTGGGTGATGTGCCGTCCGACGAACCTGGTTCCGCCGATGATCAGGATGCGCATGGCAGGCATGATGCCAGGCAGGAGATCTTGATGCCGGCCAGGGGGGAAGGATGACGTCGTGAGCAATTCCGCGGCTTATGGCGATTACGGCGGCTATGGCGGGTTCGGCGGGTCCGGCGCGCTGACCAGGGATCAGACAAGGAGCCTGTTCAGCCAGACGATGGGGTACGTGGCCGTGACCGCGGCCCTCTTCGCGGCCGGCGCCTACCTGGGCCGGAACCTGTCCTACGGGCTTGGCTGGGTCTGGTTCATCGGGGCGTTCGGGTGCCTGATCGCGATGAATTTCGCCGTGCGCCGGTCCCGGCAGCTGACGGTCGCCCTGCTCTGCGTCTTCGGCCTGCTCGTCGGGCTGGCGATGGCACCGGTGCTGGCCTACTACGCGGGCACGAACCCGCACGCGCTGTGGACCGCGGGCGGGGCGACGGCCCTGTTCATCGCCGGGTTCGGGGCCGCGGGCTATGCGACCAGGCGTGATCTGTCGGCGCTGGCGCGGATCTGCTTCTTCGCCCTGATCGCGCTGATCATCTTCGGCATCGTGCTGATCTTCGTGCGGATCCCGCACGGGGATCTCATCTACTCGGTCATCGGCCTGGTGATCTTCGCCGGCTTCACGATGTTCGATTTCCAGCGTCTGCGCACGTCGAAGGACATCAGGTCGGCGCCGCTGCTGGCTGCGGCGATCTTCCTGGACGTACTGAACGTGTTCTTGTTCTTCCTCAGGATCTTTGCGCGCAACAATTAGTCGAGAGATCGAGGCGCCGCCGGGCGGGCGCGGTTTGCGTGTGATGGCGCCCACCCGGCTATGCAGTGGGCCGGCCAGGCCTGGCTGGGCGGCCGCTAACCGCGGGCGTAGTTGCTGGCGCCGTACCAGTCCACGGCAACCACCGGCTCGTTGCCGACGACCCAGGCGTCGTGACCCTGCGGCAGCGCGGTGACGTCGCCCGGCCTGGCGTCGAACTCGGTGCCGTCGGCCATCACGATGTGCAGCGTGCCGCTGAGGTGGTACTGGAAGTGCGGTGCCTCGCACAGGTCCGTCCCCGCGATCGGCTTGACGTGGCTTGACCAGCGCCAGCCCGGTTCCAGGGTCAGCATGCCGATATCGGCGCCCCCGATCGAGAGCAGGTCAACCCGGCCGAAGTCGAAACTCCTGGTTTCGTCGGGGGTCATGAAGCTCTTCTGCTCTGGCTTCTCGCTCATCGACTCGGTCATCTCCGGTCTCCCTCCATGGGTAGTCGGCCATCATGCGGGCCGTACACCCCAGGCTGCCAAGGCCGGTTTGCAGTTGCCTTGCAGCGGCCGTGCAGGCCATGTGCAGCCGAGCGGGCCGGTCCCGGCCTCAGCAGGTTCCAGGCTGAACTGGCACTTCGCGGTCAACCGGAGTTTCATACAGCCATGAAGTCGCTGGCCGTGCGGATCCTCGGCGACTTCGGCGTGGACGGTGTCGAGCCTCAGGCTCTCGGCAGCCGCAAGGCCAGGCAGGCCTTGTACATCCTGGCTCTCGGCCAGGGCCAGGCCGTCCCGCCCGCTGTTCTCATCGACGCGCTCTGGGGCGACGCCCCGCCGGCCAGGCCGGAAGACCAGGTCGCGGTGCTGATGAGCCGGCTGCGAGCGGTTCTCGGCCGGGACCGGATCGAGCATCGCGACGCCGGCTACCTGCTCCGCTTCGACTGGCTGGACGCGGCCGAGCTGACCTCCCTGGTCACGGAGCTGGAACGCCGCCGTGACGCCGGGACCGGGGCCAGCTCAGCGCCCGCCGCCCGGGTCGCGCTGTCGCTCGTGCGCGGGGCCGACCCCGCCGCCGCCGCGGCCGCGATCCCGGGCCACTGGGCCGGCCTGCGCGTGGCCGAACTGGACCGGCTGGCCGGACGGGCCAGGCTGGCGGCCGCCGCGGTTCTGCTCGATGCCGGAGACTGGACCGGCACGATCGACGCGGCCGCGGCCGCCCTCGAACGCGATCCGTACAACGAGGCCGCGCTGCGGCTGATGCTGCGCGGTTACGTCGCCGGCGGCCAGGTCGCGGCGGCGCTCAACGCCTACGCGACCGCCAGGCAGCGGCTTGCCGACGAGCTCGGGACCGACCCGTCACCCGAGACCGCGGCCCTGCACACGGCGATCCTGCGCGGCGAACTGACCGCCCCGGCGGCCTCGCCCGCTCCCGGCGGCCCGACGTTGCCCGGCCTCCCGGGCATCGTCGGCCGGGATGCCGAACTCCAGGCCCTGGCCGATGTCGCGGACCAGGCCGGAGACCGCCGGGCCACCGAGATAGTCCTGGTCCAGGGTGAGGCCGGGATCGGGAAGACGACGCTGCTGCGTGCCTTTGCCGGGCAGCGCGCCGCCGCCGGCGACACCGTGCTAACCGCGACGTGCGGTCAGCTGGACCGGTCGATGCCGCTGGACGCGCTGCTCACTGCCCTGACCGGCCTGCTGCGCAGGCTCGGCTCCGAGGCCGGCGCGCAGCTGCTGGGCGGCGACCGCGCGGTGCTCGGGCCGATGCTCGGCGGCGGGACGGCCGGAGCGATCCGGGCGCTGCCCGGCTACCTGCCGATGCTCGGCGACGCCATGCTCGGCCCGGCCGCGCTCTACTCGGCCCTGACCCGGATGCTCGGCCGCCTGGCCAGCGATGCCGCCCCCGGCTCGCTCGTCGTCATCATCGACGACGCCCACCTCGCGGGCCAGGCCCTGGCCGACTGGCTGCGGTTCGTGCGCCGGGAGAACATCGCGGTCACCGTGGTCGCCGCGGCCCGCTCGGGCGAGGCCCGGTCCATCCCGGCCGACCGCACGATCTGGCTCGGCGGGCTGGGCCGGGACGCGGTCTCCGCACTGGTCGGCCCGGCGCATGCCGAGGAGCTGTACGCCAGGTCCAAGGGCCACCCGCTCTTCTTGTCAGAACTCGCCCAGCAGCTGGCCTGGCCGGCCGCCTCCGGCTCCGATGCGGCGCCGTCCGCCGGATTGCCCGCGTCGCTGGTCGAGTCGGTCTCGGCCCGCTGCGACGAACTCGGCCGGGCGGGGACCTTCCTGCGCACGGCCGCGGTCATCGGCCAGGAACTCGATATCGACCTGCTCGCGGCGATCCTGGCCCGGCCGGTGGTTGATCTGCTCGACGACGCCGAACAGGCCGTCGCCCGGCAATTCCTGGTGCAGGACGACGGCACGTTCAGGTTCCGGCACGAACTCCTGATGCAGGCGCTCGCGGCCAGCGCGAGCGCGAGCCGGGCCGCGCTCCTGCACCGCCAGGCCGGGCGGGTGCTGGCCAGGCGGGCCGACGCCGACCCGGTGACGGTGGCCAGGCACGCCAGGCTCGGCGGCGACACCGAACTGGCGGCCGGCGCGCTGCGCAACGCCGCCGCCCGGGCCGCCGAGCGGTTCGACCACGCGGCCGCCGAGGCGCTGCTCGACGACGCGCTGAGCCTACGGGCCGAGCCGGACGGCTGGCTGGAACGGGCCAGGGTCAGGACCAGGCGCGGGCACTACGCGGCCGCGCTGGAGGACGTCGAGCGGGCGCATACGGCGGGCGCGGCCGCGCTCGAGGTCGGAGCCTGGGCCTGTTACTTCAGCCGCCGGTTCGCCCAGGCCGCCCAGTTCGCCGAGGACGGCGTCCTGGCCGCGGGTGACCGGGCGACGCGGGCCCGCTGCCTGGCCGTGGGCGGGCGGACCAGGCACGCGAGCGGGGACCTGGCTCTGGCCGAGGAGTTGCTCGGCGAGGCGTTCGCGACCGCGGAAGGAGCCGACCGGGTGACGGCGGCAGCCTGGCTCGGGGTGCTCCGCTCGCACCAGAGCCGCACCGCGGAGGCGCTGGCGCTGCTCCGCCCGGCCGCGCGCGGCCAGGTCGGCGTCGAGCACACCGCGGCGACGCTGCACGCGCTCTTGTTCACCGGCCACTCGAAGGCGCTGGCCGGCCAGCCGGCCTCGGCGCTCGAGGTCTTCAGCCGGTACGCCGCGGAGGTTAGCCGCAGGCAGGTGCCGCGTTTCGCCGGGCGGGCCGAGAACTTCTCCGGGTGGGTACTGCGCAATCTCGGCGCGGTGGCCGCCGGGCTGGAACACCACCAGGACGCGCTGGCGACCGCCCGCCGTAACGACGCGCCGGAAACGCAGATCGCCGCCCTGGAGGACCTTGCCGAACAGTGCCTCGAGGACGATGATCCCGGCGGCGCGGAGGTCCGGCTGGCCCGGGCCCGCGCCCTGATCGACGGCGACCTGGTGTTCGGCTGGCGGCTGGAGCTCAAGCACGCGCTGCTGCGGTCCAGGCTGGCGCTCGCTTGCGGTCGGGCCGAGCAGGCGGCCGTCGAGGCCGCCGATCTGGAGGCGCGGGCGACCGCGCTCGGGGTGCCGCGCTACGGCTGCGTGGCCCGGGTGCTGGGTCAGCTGGCCGGTCATGCGCTCGGCCAGCCCCAGGACCCGGCCGCGGTCACGGCCGCGCTGGCGGACGTCGAGGCGAACGTGGCCATCGAGGCCTGGCGGTGGAGCGCCTTCGCGGCGACGGCGTTCGGTAACCCGGCGTTGCGGGACCTCGCCGCCGCCCAGGTGCGCCGCCTGGCCGCGCAGGCTGGACCGCACGCCGACGAACTGCTGGCCGCGGCCGCCCGCCGCCTGGGCTGATGCCAGCCCGCCGTGGGCGGATGTCGCCGCCGGGCGGCCGCTTGCATGCGCCTACCGGCCGGTCAGGACCAGCAGCCTGGCGATCAGCGGCGGGCACCCGGCCGCGGCCACCGCACCCTCGGCGGCGACCCGCAGTTCGGTCCGGCGCCTAGGCTCGAGCCCCGCCGCGAACGGGGCGACCGTCGCCATCCCGAGCCGCCAGCCGGCCAGCTCAGCCGGCGTCGACAACCCGGTCGGCACGGTGCGGCTGGTCAGCCGCACGTCGGTGAAGCCGGCCATCCGGGCTAGTTCCCGCATGCTGTCCGGATCGCCCGCGACCTTCTCGGTCTGGTTCTTCAGCCAGCCGTACCAGGCCGGCGGCTGGTAGCCGAACGAGCACAGCACCTCGTCGACGATCTCCCTGGCCGGGTGCTCGTTACCGTCGGCGGCGAACGACGCGGCGGCCAGGGCCCGGCCGACCCGGCGGATCTCGGCCAGGCTTCCGGCCAGGTCGGGCAGGTGGCTGAACGCGAACGCGGTCACGACCAGATCGGCCGCGCCGTCGCGGAACGGCAGCGCGGCCGCGTCGCCCGCCACCGGATGCAGGCTCGGGCCGCACCGGCGGAGCATGCCGACCGCGACATCGGCCGACACAACCCGGCTGGCCCCGGCCGCGAGGGCGGCCCGGCCGGCCGCGCCGGTGCCGGCCCCCAGATCAAGCACGACCGGGCCGATCGGCAGGCCGGCCGCCGCCGCGGCAGAAAGCAAGGCGTTGGCGAACCGCCGGTACCCGCGTTCCGGCCCGGCTGCCCAGGCCGCCGCCGAGGCATCGTAGGCGGCTCGGATGTCGGGTCGCGTCGGCCCGCGTTCCGCCGCGCTCACCCGAGCAGACCCGCCGCCCTGACCGCCTTGTCCTCCCACCATCGCAGCTCCTCGTCGTAACCGCCGAGCGCCTTCTCCCAGCCGAACTGCACCAGCGCGCCGAGCAGGCACAGCCCGAGCTGGCGGTCCCACCAGGGTCCGGTGTCCACGCCCAGCTCCTCCAGCGCGGCCCGGTAGGCCCCGATCGCGTCCTCCTTAGCCTGCGGCAGCCGCCGGCAGTTGATCGCCAGGTACCAGGCCAGGTCGGACAGGGGGGCGCCCAGGCCCGGCTGTTCCCAGTCCAGGATCACGGTCCGCCCGGCGTCGTCGGTGCCCAGGTTGTCGAGCTTGAAGTTACTGTGCACGAACGTTTGCGGGGTGGTCGCGAGCGCCTCCACCAGCGGCCCTGGATCGCGGGCGAGCGGCAGCACGACCGCCGCGGCGGCCGGGGCGACATCGGCCAGCCGCGGCCAGCCCTGACCGACCAGCCGGGGCACCAGGTGCCCGCCGCCGACGGCCGCCTCGGCCTGCGCCATCCAGGGTGACAGCTCCAGGTACCTGTGCATGGCCGGGACGACGTCGACCTCGGGCCCGCAGCCCCAGAACGTGGCGTGCAGGGCTGCCATGTGGGCCAGGAACCCCAGGTGCTGGCCGAGCGGCACCGGCTCGTCGGACACCGGGACGAGCCAGCGGCCGACGTCGTGCATCAGCAGCACGCACCCGCCGGGCTCGGCCGCCACCGCCACGATCGGCTGGTTGAAGCAGCCGGGCAGCCGGCCGAGCAGGCCGCGCTCCCACATCTCGAGCGGTGCCCCGCGCAGGCAGCCGGTGGCTCGCATGGTCCAGTCAGCGGCCAGGTCCATGTGCTTGAGCACGTACGGCTGCCCGCCGATCACCAGCCGTTCCAGCCGTGCCCCTGACTTGCCAGGCGCGTCGTCCAGCGTCTCCCGGGCGGTGGCCGCGGCGACCATCCCGGCTAGCCCGGCGGCCGCTTCAGGCATCGGCCGCTTCCATCTCGGCCAGCAGCGACGCGGGCCAGCGGCCGCCGCAGAACACGGTGTCGGCCGCGATCCGGCCGTCTCGCACGGTCAGCAGGTGCACGTGGTGGGCCGCGTGCGGCACGCCGTTCTCCTGCCAGCTCAGCGTGTACTCGACCACCTCGCCCGTCCCGTCCGCCACGGGCAGCCGCCGCAGGTCGTGGAAATGGCCGGGATCGGCGAACCAGCGCGCGTACTCAGCCCGGATCGCGTCGGGCCCGCTGGCGTGCAGCCGCCAGTCCGGCACCGTCGCATCCAGCATCGCATCGGATGTCCAGACGTC
>DASWAH010000336.1:0-3767 GCA_036391235.1 Streptosporangiaceae bacterium | reverse complement strand
CACTGCGGCCAGCACGGCTGGCCAGGTGGTGACGGCCGGCTCGGCAGGTCACGGTTCGCGCTGGCCGGGCGGCCGGGTGCTGCCCGGCGGCCACCGGATGGCCGCGTCCGTCCGCGCGCTGCAGGCCGAAGGCGGGGTCGTGGCCGTGGTTTCTGACCGCCAGCCGGACGCGCTGGCGGCCGCCGACGTCGGAATCGGCGTTCCGGCCGGATCCCGCCCGCCAGGCCACGCGGACATCCTGACCGGGCCAGGCCTGGCCGGCGCCTGCCAGGTGCTGCAGGCGGTGCCGCCGGCCAGGGCGACCAGCCGCCGTTCGGCCATGCTGGCCGGCTACGGGTCAGGCGCCGGGGCGGTGCTGGCCATGGCCGGCCCGCGGGACGGCGCGGCCACGCGCTCGCTGCTGGCCGTCAACGGCGCCGCGCTGGCTGCCTTGTCCAGCGGCCTGTGGTCGGCCATCACGCTGGCCAGGCGCCCGCCGCCGCTGCCGGCCGACGCGACGAACTGGCACGCGCTCGACTCCGGCACAGTCTTGACCAAATTGAACTCCAGGCCGGGCGGACTGAGTGCGGGAGAAGCCGGGCACCGCCTGGCCGCCGCACCCCGCCAGCCGGACGACGAGCAGCCGGGGCTGGTACGGGCTTCGATCGAGGAGCTGGCGAACCCGCTGACTCCGGCTCTGGCCAGCGGCGCCGGGCTCGCCGCGGCGGCCGGGTCGGTCACCGACGCCATCCTCATCGGCTCCTTCATGGGCGCCAATGCCCTGGTCAGCGGGGCGCAGCGGGTCAGCGTGGGGCGCGCCCTGCGACGGCTCATCGACGAGTCGGCGGTCCGGGTCAGGCTGCGCCGGGCACCGGGGCCGGACGGCGGCGAGCCCAGCGAGGAAATGACAGCCGCCGACCGGCTGGTGCCCGGCGACGTGATCATGGTGCAGGCGGGGGACGCGGTGCCCGCGGACTGCCGGATCCTGACCGCCCGCGGCCTCGAGGTCGACGAGGCCAGCCTGACCGGAGAGTCGCAGCTCGTAGCCAAGGCGGCGGCCGCGACCGGAGCGGCGAACCTGGCCGAGCGCCGCAGCATGGTCTACGCCGGCACCACGGTGGCGGCCGGCGAGGCGTCGGCCGTGGTCGTCGCGGTCGGGCCGGCTACCGAACTGGGCCGCAGCAGCCAGGCCGGCCAGCACGGCAAGCGGCCGGGCGGGGTGCAGGCGCGGCTGCGCGAGCTGACCAGGCAGACCGTGCCGATCACGCTGGGCGCCGGCGCGGCCCTGATCGGCAGCGGCCTGCTGCGCGGCACGCCGCTGCGCGACACCCTCGGCACCGGGGTCAGCCTGGCCGTCGCGGCCGTGCCCGAGGGGCTGCCGATCGTGGCCACGGCCGCCCAGTACGGCGCGGCCAGGCGGCTGTCCGGCCGCAACGCGCTGGTGCGCAATCCGGGCACCATCGAGGCCCTCGGCCGGGTCGACGTGCTCTGCTTCGACAAGACCGGCACGCTCACGCAAGGCCGGATCGGGCTCAGCCAGGTCTGGGCGGCGGGCACCCCGGCCGGCGCGGCTGAGCCGGTCGCCGCCCTGTCCGAGCGGGCCAGGCTCGTGCTCGCGGCCGGCCTGCGGGCGACCCCCGAGCACCGCAACGGCGAGGCCATGGCGCACCCGACCGACCGGGCCGTGGCCGCCGGCGGCCGCGCGGCCGGAGTCGGCGTTGACCTGGGGTCCGGCCGGTGGCGTCAGGTGGGCGAGCTGCCGTTCGAGCCGTCGCGCGGTTACCACGCCGTGCTCGGGCGGACCTCGGCCGGGCACCGGCTGTGCGTCAAGGGAGCGCCGGAGATCGTGCTCCCGCTGTGCGACCGGCAGCTCAGGGCCGGGCGGTCCGCCACGCTCGACGCCCGCGCGCGACGCTCGATCGAGCGGGCGGCCGACCGGCTGGCCAGGTCGGGATACCGGGTCCTGGCCGTCGCCGAACGGGACGCGTCGAGCCGGCGTGACCTGCGCGAGGACAGGATTACCAGGCTCCGGTTCGCCGGCCTGCTGGCGCTGGCCGATCCGGTCCGCGACAGCGCGGCGGCCGCCGTCCGCGGCCTGCGGGCGGCCAGGGTCGGGGTGCTGATGCTGACCGGTGACCACCCGAGCACGGCCGAGGCGATCGCGGCCGAACTCGGGCTGCTGGAGGACGGCCGGGTCGTGACCGGCCCTGAGCTGGACCGGCTGTCCGATCCCGAGCTGGACCGGCTGGTCGGCACGGCCAGCGTGTTCGCCAGGGTCAGCCCCGACCACAAGGTGCGGATCGTGGCCGCGCTGCGCAGGACCGGCCGGGTGGTCGCGGTCACCGGCGACGGCGCCAACGACGCGCCCGCGATCCGGCTGGCCGACGTCGGCGTCGCGCTCGGCCTGCGCGGCACGAACGCGGCGAAGGAAGCCGCCGACATCGTCGTGACCGACGACCGGATCGAGACCATCATCGACGCGATCGTCGAGGGCCGGGCGATGTGGTCCTCGGTCAGGGACGCGATCGCGGTGCTGCTCGGCGGCAACCTCGGAGAGATCGCGTTCACCCTCGGCACCGGGCTGGTGCGGCCGGGCGGCTCGGTGCTGAATGCCCGGCAGCTGCTGCTGGTGAACCTGCTCACCGACATGGTTCCGTCGCTCGCGCTGGCCGTCCGGCGGCCCGCCCACACCAGCCCGGACGAGTTGCTCAGCCAGGGCCCTGAGGCATCCCTGGGCGCGGCCCTGAACCGGGACATCCTGATCCGCGGCGGGCTGACCGCGGCGGCCGGGTTCGCGGCCTACGGCGGCGGCCGCCTGACCGGCGTGGCGCCCGGCCGGGCCAGCACGACCGCCCTGATCGGCCTGGTCGGCGCGCAGCTCGGCCAGACGCTGGTCGCCGGATGGCGCAGCCCGCTGGTGGTGGCGGCCAGCGCCGGCTCCGCGGCGGTGCTCGCCGGGGTGGTCCAGACGCCGGGGCTCAGCCAGTTCTTCGGCTGCACGCCGCTGGGCCCGGTCGGCTGGAGCGTCGGTCTCGGTTCGGCCGCCGCGGCCAGCCTGGCCGCGCCGCTGGCCTCCCGGCTGCTGCCGGAACTGGGCCGGCCACCGCGGCCGGACGCAAGCCAGGAGGGGACCGGCCGTCAGGCCGGGCCGAGACCGGGAGTTCCGGCTCAGCTCAGGGCATCAGCCCGTGCAGCGGGAACACCGCTTCCCGCGTCGCCATGATCGCCTGGTCGACCGGCTCGTCCGGGTCGTAACCCGACTCGAACTTCGGGTAACTGGCCGGGGCCTGCTCGGTCATGAACTCCGGGGCGCTCACCCTGGTCCGCCTGGCCACGTAATCCCGCCAGTCGGGCGGGGTCGGGATGGCCGGGTCGACCGGCCGCCCGGTCGCCTCGGCCAGCAAATGGGTCCAGGTCCTGGGAACGACCTGGACGAGCTCGTAGCCGCCGCCGCCGGTGAGCAGCCAGCGGCCGCCCGCGGTCTCGTGGGCCAGTTGGTGCAGGGCCGCGTGGGCCGCCCGCTGCGCGTCGATGGTCAGTTCCAGGTTGGCCAGCGGGTCCATCCAGTGCGTGTCGCAGCCGTGCTGGCTGACCAGCACCTGCGGGCGGAACGCCCGCAGCAGCGGCGGCACCACGGCGTGGAAGGCTCGCAGCCAGCCCGCGTCCCTGGTGCCGGCCGGCAGCGCGACGTTCACGGCCGACCCGGCCGCGTCGGGACCGCCGGCCTCAGACGGCCGCCCGGTTCCGGGGAACAGCGTGCGGGGGCTCTCGTGCAGGCTGATCGTCAG
>DASWAH010000335.1:0-3146 GCA_036391235.1 Streptosporangiaceae bacterium | reverse complement strand
TGGGTGCCGATCCCGGAGATCGCGGTGACCCGGCCCAGGCCGGGCGGGACCGCGCTCTCGAAGTTGTCGGTGCGGCCCCAGGCGACCACCTGCCCGTCCGCGGTCAGGGCCAGGCTGTGGTTGACCCCGGCCGAGATCGCGGTGACGCCGGCCAGCCAGGGCGGTACGGCAGTCTCCCCGAAGTCGGGCAGGCCCCAGGCGACCACGCGGCCCTCGCCGGTCAGGGCCAGGCTGTGTTCCGCGCCCGCGGCGACCGCGACGACCTCGGGCAGCCCGCGGGGGACGTCGGCCTGGCCGCAGCTGTTGCCGCCCCAGGCGACAACCCGGCCGCTTGCCACGGCCAGGCTGTGCTCGGCCCCGGCCGCGATGCTGGTCACTCCGCTCAGGCCGGCCGGCACCTCGGCCTGGCCGTAGCCGTTGCTGCCCCACGCTGCGACCGTCCCGGCCTCGGTCAGGGCCAGGCTGTGCAGCCGGCCCGCCGCGACCGCGGTCACGCCGGTCAGGCCGGCCGGGACGTCGGTGATGCCGTCGGCCCGGCTCCCCCAGGCCGACACCCGTCCCTGGCCGGTAACCGCGAGGCTGTGGTACCAGCCCGCCGCGACTGCGGTTGCCCCGTCGGGGAGTTCCGGAACGTTGATTTCGCCTTCGTCGTTATCGCCCCACGCCACGACCATGCCGCCGGCCGGCACCGTGTCGGGCAGCGTCTGACCGGCAGCCAGCCCGGGGTCGGCGCCGAGCGCGATCACCAGCTCGGTTACCACCCAGCCGCAGGCGTCGTCGGAGAACGGCATCCGCTCGGCGAACCAGCCGGCCGTGAGCCGGGACGAGGTTCCGACATCGAGGCCGGACGCCAGATGCCCGGAGAGCATGGAAGGAAGGTCGTGCTGCGCCGCCGCGACCAGCAGGGCGGTCTCCCGCGGCAAGTCAGGAAGCAGGTCAGCCAGGACGTTGGCCAGGGCGTGAGGGCTGGCCAGCACGGCCGGGCCCAGTTGCGGATCGCGGGCGATGAGCCGCAGCGCCTTGCGCACGTCGCCGCTGGCATCCCAGGCGGTCTGTGTCATCGGCGCTCCGTCGTCCAGGCTCGTCGCGGCAGCCATGCTGGTCGCGCCGCCCCTGATCCGATTATCCGCCGAGATGCTTATTCATCCGCCGGCAAGCCCGCAGAAGCTATCATGCCGTTATGACAACGTCCGGCCGCCAGCACCTGATGCCCCGCCCGCGGGGCCGCTGACGCACGCCGGATTGTCCGATTCCGAGGCCCTGCTACCGGGGCCTCGTTTCATGTGCGCGGCGGTCGCCGCGCCGTTGGCTCGGAGCCCCTTTCTCCGGAGGTTCCGATGACCGATCGCAGCTACATCACCACCACGATTCCCTACGTGAACGCGCGGCCGCACCTCGGCCACGCGCTCGAGTTCGTCCAGGCCGACGTGCTGGCCAGGCACTACCGCCGACGCGGGGGCGAGGTCAGGTTCCAGACCGGGACCGATGACAACTCGCTGAAGAACGTCCTCGCCGCGGCCGAGGCGGGCGCCAGCGTGCCGGAGTTCGTGGACGCCAACGCGGCCGGGTTCGCCGCGCTGGCCGGGCCACTCGGGCTGAGCTTTGACGACCTGATCCGCACCAGCAGCGATCCCCGGCACCGGCCCGGAGTGGAGCGGCTCTGGCGGGCCTGCGCGGCGTCCGGTGACCTGTACCGCAAGCACTACGAGGGGCTGTACTGCGTCGGCTGCGAGCAGTTCTACCTGCCATCCGAGCTGGCCGGCGGCCGCTGCCCCGAGCACGGCACGGAGCCGCAGCTGGTGGCCGAGGAGAACTGGTTCTTCCGGCTGTCCCGGTACGGCGATGCGCTGCTGGCTGCGGTGGACTCCGGCCGGCTGCGGATCGAGCCGGCCGGCCGGCGCCACGAGGTGCGCTCGTTCATCGCGGCCGGCCTGGACGACTTCTCGGTGTCCCGCTCGGTGCACCGGGCCAGGGGCTGGGGCATCGGAGTCCCCGGCGATCCCGGCCAGGTCATTTACGTCTGGTTCGACGCGCTCGGCAACTACGTGACCGCACTCGGCTACGGCTTCGGTGACGACGGGGTCGATCGGTGGTGGACTGGCGCTGGCCGGCGGGTGCACCTGCTCGGCAAGGGCGTGATCCGGTTCCACGCGGTGTACTGGCCGGCCATCCTGCTGTCCGCCGGCCTCGCCCTGCCGACGGACATCCTCGTGCACGACTACCTGACCGTGGCCGGGCAGCGGATCAGCAAATCGGGCGGCAACGCGGTCGACCCGGTCGCCCTGGTGGACGAGGCCGGCACCGACGCGCTGCGCTGGTGGCTGCTGCGCGAGGTGCCCAGGACGGGCGACTGCGATTTCACCGTCCGGCGGTTGATCGCCAGGGCCGACGACGAGCTGGCGAACGGGATCGGCAACCTCGTGCACCGGGTTCTGTCGCTGGTGCACAGGTATCGCGATGGCCATGTTCCCTACGGTGCGGAGTTCACCGACAGTGCGGAGAACGCCGACGGTGCGGAACTAGCCTCGGCCCGGGCAGCAGTCGCCGGTGCGGTCGATGCCGCGCTCGCCGCGGGCGACTTCCGGTCGGCCACGGCCGCGGTCTGGGCGATCGCCGACGAGGCCAACAAATACGTCAACCAGGCCCGCCCGTGGCAACTCGCCGCAGCCGAGCGCGACGGCGATCCGGCCGCGGGCAGCCGCCTAGACGCGGTCCTGGCTCTGCTCGTCGCGGCCTGTCGTGACCTCGGCCAGGAGCTAGGACCCTTCCTGCCCGGCCTGGCGGCCCGCATCACCGCCCAATGCGCCAGCTCCTCGCCGGACGGCCGCCTTCCAGCACCGGCGCCAGTCTTCGCCCGGCTGACCCCGCGCCATTCGCCCGGCTGAGCCCGCGCAAGACGCCCGGCTGAGCCCGCGCAAGACGCCCGCTCAGTCATCCTCGCCGGTCGAGCGGAGCCGCCGGCCGTCAGATTGCGTCCCGGCTGTCAGGCGGCGGTGGCGGGTGGGGGGCTGTGGCTGTGGAGTTGCTTGCCGCCGGGGCTGGTGATGGTGGTGGTGCCGTCGGGGTGCAGGGTGATGGTCCAGTTCCACCGGTGGATGAGGATCTGGTGGTGGAACGTGCAGAGCAGGAGGCAGTTGGCCAGGCTG
>DASWAH010000334.1:0-4987 GCA_036391235.1 Streptosporangiaceae bacterium | reverse complement strand
CTGGACGGCCGGCCGCGGGCGCCGCGCGGCCGGCCAGACAGCGGCTGCCGAAGATGTGAACCACTCACATCGTTCTCTCACGTTCGTCGAATCGACCGCGCGGCACGCTGGGTGCCATGGACAACGAACAGGAGCGGCTTCCCCAGGGGAGCCAGGGGCAGTCCCCCGAGCCTGCGCCTCGGGTTCGCCTGCCCGGCTATGACGAGCTGGCCAGGGGCCGCGGCCCTGCGCACGACGGGCAGGGCTACGACTGGCCGGGCTATGACTACAGGCCGCCGCGCGGCTATGGCGGCTACCCGCCCTATCCGCGCGAGGGCGGCCTGCGCAGCGCGCGCCGGGCCTCGACCTGGACCGTCGCCGCGCTGATCGCCGGCGTCGCGGCCACAACCGGATACCTAGCTCACTCCATTCCGGTCAACGGAACGGGGAGCACGACGTCCGGGGGGACAAAGAAGCCGGCCACCACGCCAGCCGCGACCCGCCCGAGCACCCCGGCGGTCAACCCGCCGGTGGTGACCTCGGGCGGGTCGGGCGCGGCGGGCGGGGCCGGAGGCGGTGACAACTGATGACCGCCACCGGGCTTCCCGTCACTGGCCGGGCCTGGAGCCGGGTGCGGATCGGCTCGGACGCCGTCGCGGCGGCCGACCGTGACGCGCTCGGCACCACGGCCAGGGTCGTCGTCTGGCCGCCGGAACGGCTGTCCAGCCTGCTGCCGGAGGTGGACTTCCAGATCGCCGAGCTTGACCGGCAGGCCAGCCGGTTCCGCGCGGATTCGGAGATCTCGGCCGTGCACGCGGCCGGCCCCGGCAGTTACCAGGTCAGCGACGGCCTAGCCGAAGCGATCGAGGTCGCGCTGGCGGCGGCCCGGTGGACCGCGGGCCTGGCCGATCCGACCATCGGCTCGGCGCTCATCGACCTCGGTTACGACCGCGACTTCGCGGCGATCGAGCCCAGCGACACCGCGCCACCGCAGGCCACGCACCGGCGGCCCGCCTGGCCGCTGGTCAGGCTGACCGGGACCCGGCTGACCCTGCCGCCGGGGATCCGCCTGGACCTCGGAGCGACGGCCAAGGGGCTCGGCGCCGACCGGGCCGCCTGGGCCGCGCAGGCCGTGCTGGCCAGAACCGGGAACGGCGACGGCGGGGTGCTGGTCAGCCTGGGCGGCGACATGGCCGTCGCGGGCCGGCCGCCGGCTGGCGGCTGGCCAGTTCTGGTCGCCGACGAGCACCGCCAGGTCCGCTCGGCCAGGAGCCTGGTCCCCGGCCCCCGCGCGAACCCGCGCGGCGCCGGCCCTGGCCGGCCGGGGCCCATCGCCGACCCGGCTATCGCCCAGCAGGTCAGGCTGACCAAGGGGGGTCTCGCCACCTCGTCGGTGACCTGCCGCCAGTGGCTGCGCGGCGGCCAGGTCATGCACCACATCGTCGACCCGCGGACCGGCCTGCCGGCCAGCGGCCCGTGGCGCACGATCAGCGTCGTCGCGGCCAGCTGCGCCGAGGCCAACGCCGCCGCCACCGCCGCGATCGTCGCGGGTGAGGCGGCACCGCACTGGCTGGCCAGGCACGGCCTGCCGGCCAGGCTCGTCGGACACGACGGGCAGACGCTGCGTACCAGGGGCTGGCCAGACACCGACGGCGGCCGGATCGAGCCGCCCGCATCGGCCTGGCTTCCGGCCTACGCCGGAACAGGACCGGAGACCAGAAGGGAGGCACGATGAGCGCGCTCGCCGCCGCAACCGGATCTCAGGGCCTGTGGCTGGTCTCCCGGGCCAGCGGCGTGGTGCTGCTGATGCTGTTCAGTGCGGTCATGGTGCTCGGCGTGGCGACCAGGACCGGGGCCACCTCGGTGCGCTGGCCCCGGTTCGCGGTCGCCGAGTTGCACCGCACGCTGTCGCTGTTCACGGTGGCCCTGCTCGGGCTGCACGTGGCCACAGCGATCCTCGACCCGTACGTCTCGATCAGCTGGCTGTCCACGGTGATCCCGTTCAGCTCGAAGTACGAGACGCTCGCGATCGGAGCCGGCACGCTGGCCGTCGACATCGGCGGGGCCGTGCTGATCACCAGCCTGCTGCGACGCCGGATCGGTCAGCGGCTGTGGCGGGGCATCCACTACCTGGCCTACCTGGCCTGGCCGGTGGCGTTCGTGCACGCGATCAGGGCGGCCAGCTACGACCAGCATCTGTGGTGGGTCGCGGTCGCCGAGTGGGGGTCGCTGGCCGCGGTCGCGACCGCCGTCCTGGTCAGGCTGATGCGCCGGGGCCACCCGGGTCCGCCGGAGAGCCTGCCGGATGGGCCGCCGCCCCGGTCGCTGTCGTCGTCCAGTTACGGCTAACTAACCGATGCTCATGAAAGGAGCCACCATGACGTGGGATGGGCACGCTTCGGCCGATCCCCAGTCGCAGGCCAGGGTCGGCGCCGCGTCCTCGGGCGCCGATCCTGGCCGGCTGCCCAGGCTGCTGCCGGCCGGCTTCGTCGCCGACCCGGTCCGGCTGGCCGACCACCTGGCCAGGTACGGGCCGCCCGCGCCACGGCCGTCAGGACGCCGGGCCCGCGAGGCCATGATCGCCGAGGTCGACCGGGCAGGCCTGGCCGGACGCGGCGGGGCCGGGTTCCCGACCGGGCGCAAGCTCGCCGCGGTGGCGGCCAGGCGGAACGCGATCGTGGTCGCCAACGGCACCGAGGGCGAGCCCGCCAGCGCCAAGGACAAGGTCCTGCTGGCCCAGTCGCCGCACCTGGTGCTGGACGGCGCGGTCGCCGCGGCCGAGCTGGTCGGGGCATCCCAGGCCATCATCGTCACCCACCCGGCGGTGACCGACATCGTGGCGGCCGCCGCGGCCGAGCGCCGCCGGGCCCGGCTCGACCGGGTACGGCTGTCGGTCACCGACGCGGCCGACCGGTTCGTGGCCGGCGAGGCCAGCGCGGTCGTGCACTGGCTGGAGCGCGGCGTCCCGACGCCGAAGTCCACGCCGCGGCGGCTCTCCGAGCACGGCCTGCACGGCCGCCCGACTCTGGTCCAGAACGTCGAGACCCTCGCCCACCTGGCCCTGATCGCCCGGCACGGCGCGGCCTGGTTCCGCGCCCTCGGCACCGAGGCCGAGCCAGGTTCCATGCTGGTCACACTGGCCGGGGCGGTCGCCGACCCCGGCGTCTACGAGGTCGCGATCGGCGCCAGCCTGCGGGACGTGCTGGCGGCCGCGGGCGGTGCCGAAGGGCCCCTGTCGGCCCTGCTGATCGGCGGTTACTTCGGCAGCTGGGTCGACGCTGGGACAGCCCTGCGGCTGCCGCTGTCCGAAGCCGGGCTGCGCGGCGCCGGGGCCGGTGTCGGGGCGGGGCTGATCGCGGCGCTTCCCGCCGACTCCTGCGGCCTGGCCGAGGCGGCCAGGATCGCCCGCTACCTGGCCGCCGAGTCGGCCGGGCAGTGCGGCCCCTGCGTATTCGGCCTGGACGCGATCGCCGGCCAGATGGAACGGCTGGCCTCGGGACGCGGCCCGGACCTGGCCAGGCTGAGCCGCTGGATCGGCCAGGTCGGCTCGGGCCGGGGCGCCTGCAAGCATCCCGACGGCGCGGTCTCCATGGTGTCCAGCGCGCTGCGCACCTTCGAACCCGAGATAGAACAGCACGCGCGGGGCTGGTGCACTGGCACCGCGGAGCCGGCCGGGGTGCTCCCCGTGCCGTCCTGGAGCCAGCGGTGAGCGCGCCCAGGCGGCCAGCGCCGGCCAGGGAGGTGGCGCCGCGGGCGGTCCCGCCGCGAACACTGCGCGGCGCCAGGCTCAAGGTGGACATGATCGCCTGCGACGGGCGCGGGCTGTGCGCCGAGGTGCTGCCCGAGCTGGTCACCCTGGACGACTGGGGCTTCCCCATCGTGACCGGTGCCGTCCCGCCCTGGCTGGAAGACCAGGCCGACGAGGCCGTCCGCCTGTGCCCCAAGCTGGCCCTGCGGCTGGAGCGGGGCGGCCGCTAGCCAGCACACGCGACGGGCCGGCCCGGGCGGGGCTCGCGCCCTGCCCGGACCGGCCCGCGGACCGGGTAATGCTGGTCAGACGCGATGCGGCGTCTTCGCCTCGGCGCTGCGCTGCGGGGGCGCCGGCGGGTTCGACGACTTGTACCACGACCGCCAGATCAGCCGGTACACCGGGACGGCGCGCGGGATGTCCCGCAGGCCGGGGATGAACGGGACGAGCAGCAGCAGGATCGTCCCCAGACCGGTCAGGTAGACGGCCCAGACGTCCACGCTGGCCGAGTTCTGGAACGGCGAGATGTGGTACCAGGCCTGGAAGAGCCACAGCCAGGGCTGGCCCGGGTAGCTGCCGGTCTCGTTCATGACGCCCCACTGGTCACCGGTCAGGTGCATGCCGGTGGCCTTGTTGACGTAATAGCCGCCATCGGCGATGAACAGCAGCGGCTTGGTGTAGTTGGTTCCGAAGAACTGGTTCTGGGCCAGCAGGTCGGTGTCCAGCGACCCGGTGCGGGCCATCGTCAGCTCGTACCGCATCATCACCGGCACCGGGCCCGCCGCCGGCAGGTTGAGCTGACCGCCGTTGAACGGCACCTTCTTGGCTCCCGGCTGGGTCGCGTTGGCGTAGGCCGTGGCCCACTTGTTCTGCTGGGCCGGGCTGGCCGCGTTGTAGGTGGCCAGCGCGGCCTTCAGGGCCGGAGTGGTCGGGGCCAGGGAGGCCAGCGGGGTCAGCACGAAGTCCTTGCCCGCATTGATCGGCTGGGTGATGCCGAACAGTTTCTGCCAGTTGACCGGGCCGACCTGCTGAACCCCGTCGGTTCCGTTGTTGTACGGCGGGCCGTAGGCGGCCGCGCCGGCCGTGCCGTTCAGCTCGGTGGCGGCGGTGAAGACCAGGTCGACCGGGGCCGCCTTGGCCCAGGTCTTCATGGTCACCGGCGGCTCGTCGGGCGAGGACAGCACGCCGGCCATCACCAGCAGCAGGACACCCACGACCAGAGTCGCGATCGTCCCTTCCTTGAGGATGTCGTAGCGGCGG
>DASWAH010000333.1:0-1770 GCA_036391235.1 Streptosporangiaceae bacterium | reverse complement strand
TACCGGGCCAGCACCTCGGTCTCGGCCGTGCGCCAGACCGGCTCGGTGTCGATGAGCAGGCCATCCATGTCGAAGATGACCGACGTGACGGGCTCGGTCATCCGGTCGCCGCGGCCGCGGACCTGACCGACCTGGCCTGGTCCATGAAGCGCCCGGCCCGGCCCGGGTCGACGGGGTTCCAGGTCACGCCGTCGACCTTGAGGCTGGTGCCGACGATCACGCCGTCGGCGACGGCGAGGATCTCGGCCAGGTGCTCGGCCCGCACGCCGGTGTTGGCCAGCACCGGCGTCTGCGGCACCGCCGACTTGGCTTCGTGCAGGTCGCTCATCGCGAACGGCACCCCGGCCTCGGGGCCGCTGATCAGGATCGCGTCCAGCCCGAGGAAGCTGGCGCTTCTGGCCCGCTGGGCGACGGTGCGGGTGCCGAGCGTGCTGGCGAACTCCGGGGTGATGTTGCCGAACAGGGCGACACCGGCCGCGCCGATCGCCTCCCGGTAGGCCGCGATCTCGCCGAGGGCCGGCGCGATCAGGCCGAGGTCGCTTTCGTACACGCCGGTCAGCACCTCGCGGATGAACGTCGCCCCGGTGGCCCGCGCGACCGCCAGGCTCGCTTTCGCATCCCACAGGATGTTCACGCCGAACGGGATCCTGATCACCGATCGCAGTTCGCCGATCACCGCCGCCATCGCGGCCGGGATCTCAGGTCCGACCTCGAGCTGGTACGGGATGTCGGCCTCGTTGCAGAACAGCACCGCGTCCACGCCCGCGTCCTGCAGCACTTCCAGGTCGCGCCCGATCACGTCGACGAGCCGGGCCCGCCCGGCCTCCCGGTCGTGCCAGGGGCGCCCGGGCAGGCCGGGGAAGTGGGCCATCGCGATCACCGGCTTGACGGTGCCGAATCGTTCCTGCAGTGACATGCTCATGGTCAGCCTTTCCGCCGGTTTGCCCGCACGAACTCGATGATGATGTCGTCGGCCGCCGCGGCTTCCCCGGTCACCGCAGGCCCCGTTCGGTCAGTGCGGTCGTCCACCGGGTCACCGACTCCCGCAGGTCGGCGAGCACCTGCCGGTCGTCCGCCTCGAACGGCGGGATCACCTCGAGCACGAGCATCACGTCCTCCGCTCCCGCGTCGGCCAGCGTGTCCAGGACCCGCCCCGGGTCGATCAGGGCGTCGTCGTCGTGCTCGGCGGTGAACGGCCAGTGGTGGTCGCCCCGCCCGTCGGTCTGCTGCAGCTGGACCTCGGGCAGCCCGGCGCCGAACCTGGCCAGCCAGGCGTACGGATCCCGGTCCTCGCCCGCGGTGCCTGGCACGCACTGATGCCCGACGTCCAGGCAGAGCCGGAGCGGGACGTGCGCGTCGTCGCCGTCGGTCAGCAGGTCGCCGATCCCGGCGATGGTGGACGGCTCCCTGGGCGAGGCCAGGTTCTCGATCATCAGGTAGTCCAGCCCAGCCGACCTGGCCAGGCCGGCCAGCTCGGCCAGGTCGTGCTTGAGCCCGGCCCAGCGCACGGCCCGCCTGGCCTGGTCGTCCCAGTCGGCGGTGCTCATCGCGCCGACGTGACCGCCGGCCGCCCGGGCGCCGACCCGGGCCGCCAGGTCGATCACGCCGGCGTACCAGCCGCGGGCCTGGCGGCGGTAGTCCTCGTCAGGGTGCAGGAGCAGGTTCAGCGAGTAGGCTCGCAGCCCGGTGAACACGGCAGGCGCGGTCAGGCCGTTCCGGTCGAGCGCGGCCCTGGTCTCGTCGGCCGCCCGCTGCCGGTCGCCCGGCTCG
>DASWAH010000332.1:0-1854 GCA_036391235.1 Streptosporangiaceae bacterium | reverse complement strand
ATCCCGAGCGTCGCCTCGGGCAGGCTGAAGCGGGCGTGCTCGGCCGCGACGACCAGGTCGGCCGCGAGCACCAGCTCGAATCCGCCGCCAGCCGCGAGCCCGTTCACGGCGGCGATCACCGGCTTGGCCCGGCCGTGCAGTTCGGTCAGCCCGGCGAATCCGCCAGGTCCGTGGTCGGCGTCGACCGCTTCGCCGGCCGCGGCCGCCTTCAGGTCCCAGCCCGCGCAGAAGATCCGGTCGCCGGACCCGGTGATGATGCCGGCCCGCAAGCCAGCGTCGCTCTCCAGCCGGGCGAACGCCTCGTACAGGGCGCGGCTGGTCGTGACGTCGACCGCGTTGGCCGGCGGCCGGTCCAGCGTGATCACGAGCACGTCGCCGTGCACCTCGGCCCGCACCTGGGCCTGCTGGCCGGCCATCAGCGGGCCTGTCCGGCCCCGGCCAGCAGGGACCGGGAGATGATCAGCCGCTGGATCTCGCTGGTGCCGTCCCAGATCCGCTCGACCCGGGCGTCCCGCCAGAATCGCTCGACCGGGAGGTCGGCCATCAGGCCCATCCCGCCGAACACCTGGATGGCCTGGTCGGTGATCCGGCCGAGCGTTTCCGACGCATGCACCTTGGCCATGGCCACGTCGGCGTCGCTCATCTGGCCCTGGGTCAGCCGCCAGGCCGCGCGCAACGTCAGCAGGTCGGCCGCCTCCAGCGCGGTGGCCAGGTCGGCGAGCGGGAAGCCGACGCCCTGGAACCGGCCGACCGGCTGGCCGAACTGCTGCCGGGTCGCGGCCCACTGCGTGGTCATCTCCATGACCCGCCTGGCCCGGCCCACGCTGGTCGCCGCCACGGTCAGCCGGCTTGCCCCGAGCCACTCGCTGAGCAGGTCGAACCCGTGACCTTCGGTGCCGAGCAGGGCACCGGCCGGCACCCGGCAGTCGGCGAAGGACAGCTCGCAGTGGTGATAGCCGCGGTGCGAGACCGACGATGCCCCCCGGCTCACGGTCAGGCCCGGGTTGTCGTGGTCGACCAGGAAGGCCGAGATCGCCGGCCGCTGTCTGGCCGGCCGCGGACCGCGGGCCGGCTCCGGCATGCCGGTGACGGCGAACAGCACGACGAAGTCGGCGACGTCGGCGTAGCTGATGAAGTGCTTGGCCCCGTTGATCACCCAGTCGGTGCCGTCCCGCACCGCCCTGGTCGTCATGGACCGTACATCGGAGCCGGCCCCGGCTTCGGTCATGGCCAGGCAGTCGATCCGCTCGCCCCTGATCACCGGGAGCAGGTAGGACTCGACCTGGTCACCTTCGCACGCGCGCAGGATGTTGCTGGGCCGGTGCACGAGCGCGTGCAGGCCGTAGGAAGTCCAGCCGAGCTCACGCTCGGCCAGCGTCAGGCCGAGGGCGTCGAGGCCGCCGCCGCCCAGCTCGGCCGGGAAATTCGCGGCGTACAGCCCGGCCGCGATCGCCCGGCCCCTGATCTGCTTGTCCAGCTCGGGCGGCACCGCGTCGAGCCGCTCGACCAGGTCCTCGTGCGGGACGAGCTCGCGCCGGACGAAGTCGCGTACCGTCCCGACGATTGCCCGCTGTTCCTGGTCCAGGCCGAACTCCATGGCGTTCCTCTCGGTGCGGATTGCCGCTAGCCGCTGGCCGGCCGGCGGATGCCCATCACGTGCCCGACCGCGGCCGGGACCGGCAGGGCCGCGTGCGCCGCCCTGATCGCCTCGACCCGGCCGGACAGCCCGGCTGGCATCGGTGCGGCCCGCCCGGCCGCCATGTCCACGTGCACCAGCAGCTGCTCGGCGGTGGCGACTTCCTCGCCGGTGGCGGCGTCGGTCACGGCGTGGAAGATGTGCAGGCTCTTGGGCCC
>DASWAH010000331.1:0-13777 GCA_036391235.1 Streptosporangiaceae bacterium | reverse complement strand
GTCACCGAGCTGGCCGCTCGGGCCAGGGACGCGGGATTCACCGTGCTGTCCGGCCGGTGCGCCGAGCTGGGTGACGCGGTGCCGTACCTCCCGCTCGCCGACGCGCTGCGGGACGCGACCACCGGGCCGTCGCCCGGCGGGGCCCTGCTCGACGCGCTGGCCGCCCGGCCGGTGCTGTCCAGGCTGCTGCCCGACCGCGACGCCAGCCAGCCGGCCGGCGGTGACCTGCCCGGGCTGGTCCAGCAGCAGCTGTTCGGCGCGGTGCTCGGGCTGCTGTCCGAGCTGGCCGGGGCCGGGCCGGTGCTGCTGGTCCTCGAGGACGTGCACTGGGCCGACCAGTCGACCAGGGACCTGCTGACCTTCCTGAGCCGCATGCTGCATTCCGAGCGGCTGGCCGTGGTCGCCACCTACCGCAGCGACGACATTCACCGCCGCCATCCGCTCCGGCCGCTGGTGGCGGAGCTGCTGCGGCTGCCCAGCGTGAGCTCGATCGAGCTCGGCCCGCTGACCGCCTCGGCCATGGCCCAGCATCTCACCGCCCTGTCCACCCGGCAGCTGGACGTCCAGGCCATCGGCCGGATGATCACCAGGGCCGAGGGCAACGCGTACTACGCCGAGGAACTGCTGGCCGCCTCGGCGGCCGGGTCGCAGCTGCCCGCCGGGCTGGCCGACCTGCTGCTGGCCAGGATGGAACGGCTGTCCGGGCCGGCCCAGCAGGTGCTGCGGACCGCCGCAGTGACCGGCCGCCGGGTCGACGACGAGCTGGTCAGGCGAGCGTCCGGCCTGGACGACCTGGTCTACGAGGACGCCGTGCGCGAAGCCGTGGCCCATCAGCTGCTGGTGCCGGACGGCGACCAGGGCTACTCGTTCCGGCACGCGCTGCTGCGCGAGGCCATCTATGCCGACCTGATGCCGGGCGAGCGGACCAGGCTGCACGGCCGGCTGGCCGAGCTGCTGTCGGACGAGCGCCGGCTGGCCGAGGTTCCCGGCACCGCGGCCGAGCTCGCGCACCATTGCCTGGCCAGCCACGACATCCAGGGCGCGTTCGCCGCGTCGGTGCTGGCCGGCGAGGAGGCGGAGCGGCTGGCCGCCCCGGCCGAGGCGCACCGGCACTACGACGAGGCACTGTCGCTGTGGGTCCGGGTCAGTGACCCGGAGAAGATCAGCGGCACCAGCCGGGGCAAGCTGGCGTTCCGGTCGGCGGTCAGCGCGGCCGACGGCGGCGACACGGCCAGGGCGGCCGGCCAGCTCAGGCGGCTGCTCAGCTTCCTGGCCGACGACGCCGACCGGGTGCTGGTGTGCCGGGTCCAAGAGCGCCTGTCGTACTTCCTGAACGACCTCGGCGAAGACGCGGCCGCGGTGACGGTCGGCCAGGCCGCGGTCGACACGCTGCCGCCCGACCCGCCGACCTGGGAGTACGCCAGGGCCCTGGCCACCCACGCCAGGGCGCTGCTGAGCTTCTCCGACGTCGACGCGGTCACCGCCAGGGCCGAGCAGGCCAGGGCGGCCGCCCAGGCCGCCGGCGCGGCCTGGGTCGAGGCCGACGCGCTGACGACGCTCGGCCTGATCAGCGAGCGGGCCGGCAAGGTGGCCGACGCGATCTCGCTGTTCACCACCGCCCACCGTCAGGCCGCCGACACCAAGATGCTCGGCGTCGAGCTGCGCGCGACTTATCAGCTGGCCCGGCTGCAGCTGGAGCAGGGCGACGTCAAGAGCGCGGCCGCGAACGCGCATGTAGGCACCGAGCGAGCCAGGGCGGCCGGGCTGGGGCTGGCCCAGTACGGCATCGACCTGCAGTACCTGCACTACCTGGCCCACGTGGCCGATGGCGAGTGGGACCACGCACAGCAGATCGCCGACGGCTTCGCGATCCGGGTCACCGGTCCCGGCGAGGCCAGGTTGTCGGCCATGGCCCTGTTCATCGGGGTGGCCAGGGGACTGGACAGCGTGGAAGAGCGGCGCGTCTGGCTGGAGCCGATGTTCGCCACCGAAGGGTTCGTCGAGTACATCGCCCGCGGCCTGCTGGCCGAGCGGTACCTGTGGCGGGGCGAGGCGGCGGCGGCGCTGGCCGAGGTCGAGGCGACGATCAAGGCGATCGAGGAGATCGACGAGGGCTACTACAGCCCGCAGGTGATCAGGGTCGCGGCGGTCGGCCTGGGCGCCGTGGCCGACCTGGCCGCCGCGGCCAGGGCGACGGGCGAGCAGGGCCGGCTGGCCGCGCTGCTCGAGCAGGCCAGGCGGCTGCGGGAGATCGCCCGTGAAGGGGCGGCGAACCGCCGGATGCCGGGGTTCTCGCTCGGCGTGGACGGGCGCGGCTGGCTCGCGCGGGCCGAGGCCGAGTGGAGCCGGGCCAACGGCGACAACGACCCGGCGCACTGGCGGGCCGTGGTCGCCACGTTCGGCGAGGTATTCGTGTACGAGACGGCGCGGTCGCGCTGGCGGCTGGCCGAAGCGCTGGCCGAGGCCGGCGACCGGGAAGCCGCCGCCCGGGAGTGGGCGCTGGCCACCGAGGTCGCGACCGAACTGCGGGCCGCCCCGCTGCAAGCCGCGCTGGCCGACCTGGGCCGCCGGGCCAGGCTGGGCGGGCCCGGGCAGCAGGGCGGCCCGGCCGGCCGCGGCCGGCTGGCGGGCCTGACCGACCGGGAGCGGGATGTGCTGAGGCTGCTGACCGCCGGGCACTCCAACCGGGAGATCGGCGCTGAGCTGTTCATCTCGCCGAAGACGGTCAGCGTGCATGTGTCGAACATCCTGGGCAAGCTCGGCGCGGCCAGCCGGACCGAGGCGGCCGCGATCGCGTACCGCGAAGGCAGCTGAGAACGGGCTGGCCCGGACCGGCGAGCGGTCCGGGCCAGCGGTAGGTCCTGAGTTCTGGGTCCGGCTCACGCCGCCCTGGCCGGCACGGGCTGGCACGGCAGTTCCGGGCAGGGGTCCTGCCGCAGGGCGATGAGGTCGGCACTGGAGGCGGCGGTCACGACGATCCCGCCGCGCCGGGCGCGGCGTGCTGCGCGAGCACGCCGCCCCCGGGTGGCCTGAGCCTGCATGTCCTTGACATGCTCGGCGGCGGCCATTGCGATGATCTGCGGATGCATGGCAACCTCCTGAGTCGCGAGCCACGATGGCCCGTCGACATTCAGGAAACCGGTAAGGCCACCCTCAGCGCATCGGGAAGATGTCCTATCTCGGCGAGGTCCGCCGTCTTAGCTGGACTCAGGGCCTTTTTCAGGCCCGCTCTCAGGGGGCCGCCGGGACGGCTCCGGCGCTGGTCAGGGCGGTCACGGCGGCTGCCGGTCCTGGCAGTTCCGGTACGTCCTGGTAGCCGATCAGGCCGTACCGCATGGCCGTCATGAGGGCCTGGGCCCGGTTGGCCGCGCCGAGCTTGTCGTACAGGCGGGCGACATAGGTCTTGGCCGTCGACGGGCTGATGTACAGCGCGAGCGCGATCGCCGGGATCGACATGCCGTCCCGCAGGTACCTGAGCACCTCGGTCTCCCGCGGGCTGAGCGCGAGCCGATCCCTGATCGACTGGCGCCGGCTGATCGCCACGGCCAGGCCCGCGGCGGTGAAGGACGAGGCCGCCACCGCGGCGTGCCGGATGGCGGCCAGCACCTCGCGGGCGGGCGCGGTCTTGGCCACGAACGCCGAGACGCCCGTTTCCATCGCCCGGAATAGCACGTCGTCGTCGCTGCGCGAGGTCAGCAGCACGATGCCCAGCTCGGCGTACTGGTCGCGCAGGTCCCTGGCCAGCCGCATGCCGTCGCCGTCGGGCAGGGTCACGTCGATGGTGACCACGTCCGGGCAGGACTCGGCCACCATGTCCCTGGCCCGCGCGGCCAGCCCGCACTCGGCCACGACCTCGATGTCGGCGTGCTCGGCGATGAGCTGGCTGAGGCCGAACCGGGTCAGAGTGTGTCCATCCACGATGGCAACACGAATCGACACCGCAAACCCCCCCTTGGGTTGTGCGCACAAGAGTCCTGTTACTTATGCGCCGGACCGCGATAATTTGTTACTCGTGGGCGCGAACAACTTTGACCGCGATCACCCCGATGCCCTCTGACCTGGCATCACTTAGTAGACGTGCAGCTCACTCGTCCGGATTGCGAGGTTTGAGATTCGTTACCATCTCGTGATCGAGCGCACTCCGGGGCTTACCGCAACCCTGAGACGGCCACGATCAAGGCCCCGGTCAGCATGTAAGGCCCGAAACTAACCATCGTGCGCCGTGACGCGCGCCTGGTTGCCAGCAGGACCAGCCCGGCCGCGGCCGCGAGCACGAAGCCGAGGGCGGCTCCGGCCAGCACAGCGCCCCAGCTCAGCCAGCCGAGGGCCAGGCCGAGCAGCCCGGCCAGCTTGATGTCGCCCCCGCCGAGCTGGCCCCGGCTGGCCAGCCCGAGTACCAGATAGGCCGCGGCCAGTACCAGGCCGGCCAGCAGCGCCCGGCCGAACGCAGGCCAGGCATGGCCGGCCGCGGCGGCCAGCGCGAGCAGGAGCACCACGGCCGGGTAAGCCGGCAGCGTCAGCCGGTCGGGCAGCCGCTGGGCGGCCGTGTCGACCTGAGCCAGCGCGACGCCGGCCACGGCCAGATAGCCGAACGCGGCCAGGGCCGGTTGCGGGCCGATGCTGGCGGCCAGCAGGGCCAGTACGGCCGCCGTGACCAGCTCGATGGCCGCGGCGGGGCCGATCCACGATTCGCAGGCTTCGCAGCGCAGAGCCGGGCGGCCAGGCAGCGGGGCCGCGCAGGAGCGGCAGGCCTCCTCGTCCGGCTCACCGCCGGGCACCGAGAGCCGGGCGACCTGGCCGCGCAGCAGCGTGCCGGCCGGCAGGCCGGCGACCGCGGCCCCGGCGATCGAGAATGCGTTCATGCTGACCTAAAGAGCGGAGTGCCGGGTTACAGGGCTGTCGTCCGATCGGGGGACATGTCATCCGACACGGCAGACTTGTCGATCCGTTAGCAGTAAGTCGCTTTGAGTCACTTCCGAACCTATACGCTCCCGTCCACTAGGCGGCACGGTGCCGTCCAGAAGGCGTGGATAGCTCGCCGTCCTGCGAAGGAGTTCTCATGCTCAAGCATCTCGTCTCCCTGAACAACCGCCTCGGCCAGCTCCGCCGCGACGAGCGGGGCGTGACCTCGGTCGAGTACGGGCTCATGGTCGCGCTGATCGCCGTCGTCATCATCGGCGCGGTCACCTTGCTCGGCGGCAACCTGGCCACCCTGTTCAACAACGTCGCCGGTGCCATCTGACGTGCTGAGCCTGCGGCCGGGCCGGGCGGGTCATGCCTGCCCAGCCCGGCCGGGCCACCGCCGCTACCAGCGGGAGGAACCCATGCAGATCGTCACGGTCGCCTGCGGGCGCCTGGCCAGGGGGCTCGCCGCCCCGGCCAGCGTGCCCGGGCGCCTGGACGAGCGCGGGGTCACGTCGGTGGAGTACGCGATCCTGGGCGCCCTGATCGCCGTGGTGGTCAGCGGCGCGGTGGCACTGCTCGGCCAGGGCGTCCTCGGATTGTTCAGCAGCATGCCCGCAGGCCTGTGAGCCCGGGCCAAGGACGGCAGGACACGTGAAGCGGAAAGGCCGGTCACCGGTGATCAGGCACCCAGCCCGCGGAGCCGACAGCGGCGCGGCCGCGGTCGAGTTCGCCATCATGCTGCCGCTGCTCCTGCTGCTGGTATTCGGGATCATCGACTTCGGGCGCGCACTGAACGCTCAGGTGACGATCACCCAGGCGGCCAGGGAGGGTGCCCGGCTGACCGCGCTGAACCAGCCGAACGTGACGGCCAGGACCCAGGCCGCCGCGACCGGCTTGTCGGGGGTCGGCGTCACCATCGTGTCCTCGTGCCCGCAAGGTGCCGGGCCTGGCGTGAATGCCGACGTCAAGGTCACCTACTCGTTCAAGTTCATCACCCCGATTGGCGCGATCGCCAAGATCTTCGGCAAGTCAGGGCCAGGGGGGCCGCTCACGCTCAGCGCCGAGGGAGTCATGCCATGCGAGACCTGATCCGCGGCCTGGCCCAGCCGGCCATGCGGCTGCTCGGCCGGGACGAGCGCGGTGCCGTCGGCGTCCTGGTCGCGATCCTGATCGGCGGCGGCGTGCTGCTCGGAATGGGCGCCCTGGTGGTCGACGTCGGGCAGCTGTACTCCGAGCGGGCCCAGCTGCAGAACGGGGCCGACGCCGGAGCGCTCGCGGTCGCCAAGAGCTGCACGACCGGCTCGTGCAACCCGGGCGTCGCGCAGTCCTACGCCAACAAGAATTCGGCCGACGGCACCTCCGCGGTCAGCCTGATCTGCGGCTCGGGATCGCTCGGGGGCTGCCCCCCGGCCACCAGGAAGCTCTACGACTGCCCGCCGGCCCCGCCCGGCGGCCTGCCGTACGTGGACGTGCACACCTCCACCCTGACCGCGGGCGGCTCCACCCTGCTGCCCCCCTCGTTCGCCCGCACGCTGCTCGGCATGCGGAACTACCAGGGCTCGACGGTGCAGGCCTGCGCGCAGGCGGCCTGGGGCCCGCCCGCCGCCGCGAGCGGCCTGGCCGTGACGATCTCGGCCTGCGAATGGGACAAGGCCACCAGCAACGGCACGGTGTTCGGACCGCCGCCGCCGTACCCGCCGAACCCGCTGCCGTCGCCCTCGGTCGACCAGGTGCTCAAGCTGCATACGACGGCCGGTACCGGTTGCCCGTCCGAGCCGGCCGGGGCCGACGGGCCCGGGCTGTTCGGCTGGACCAACGATCCGACGAACACGTGTACTACGCCCGTCATCAATGGCATGTACGGCGGCAACACCGGCGTGAGCGTCTCGCAAGCCTGCAAGAAGGTGATTGCGGCCGACCAGGCCAACCGCACGCTGGTGTTCCTGCCGATTTACGTGTCCGTCAGCGGGACGGGCGCGAACGGCACCTACACGCTCAAGGGCTTCGCCGCATTCGTGATCACCGGGTACAGCCTGCCCGGGTTCTCGGCCTCGGACTGGCTGAACCCGGCCAACAACTGCAAGGGCTCGGATAAGTGCATCAACGGCTATTTCACCCGGGGCCTCATTCCCAGCCCAGGAACCATTGGCGGCCCGAACCTGGGGGCCGACGTCATCGCGCTCACCGGATGAGCGCGAGCGTGACCGAGCCCGGAAGCGGAGAACAGTCGTGACCCGACGCATCCTGATCATCGTGCTGGCGATCGCCATCGCCGCAATCGGCACCGGGGCGGTGCTGGTCTACGCCAAGAATGCCGACCAGCGGGCCATCGCCGGCGACAAGGCGGTCACCGTGCTGGTGGCGACCCAGCAGATCCCGGCGGGTACCACGGCGGCCAGCGCGCTGGCCAACGGCATGCTCAGCCACCAGAAGCTGCCCGCCTCGTCGGTGCCGGCCGACGCCGTCCGCGCGCTGACCAGCGACCTGAAGGGGCTCGTGGCGAGCGCCAGCATCGCCCCCGGCGAACTGCTGCTGCGCCCGATGCTGGTGACCGCGGTCTCCACCTCCTCCGGTGTCGCGATACCGAAGGGGATGATGGCGGTCACCATTCCGCTGTGCCTCAACGAGGCCGTCGCCAAGTACGTCTACCCCGGTGCTCAGGTCGCGCTGTTCGACACCTTCATCAAGAGCGGACCGCAAGCCCAGTGGAACTGCGGCAGCAAGTCCATCCCGCCGACCGCCAAGATGCAGGTCGTCACCAGGATGGTGCTGACCAGGGTCAAGGTGCTCTCGGTGGCCGAGGCCTCCCCGGCCTCCCAGGCCGGCTCGGTGACCAGCACCGCGTTCGGGCAGAGCACGTCGAGCCAGTCCGACTCGGCGACTCAGAACGAGGTCATGGTCACGCTCGCGGTCGACCAGACCGACGCCGAGAAGGTCATCAACATCGCCGAGTCCGGCCTGCCGTACCTCGCTCTGCTGACCCAGTCGTCCGTCACCGGGAATGACACCAAGGCCATGACCAACGTCACCCTGTTCCCGCCAGCTAAGTGAGCCGGTAGCGATGCCCATACTCTGCGAGCCGGCCGCGGCCGCGCGCGAACTCGTGCTGTCGATCGGCGGCAAGGTCCAGGCGGCCGAGACGCTCCAGGCCGCGGCTCAGATGCTGGAGCACGACCCGGCCGAGACGCTGGTCGTGATCGGCCCGGATACCCCGCTCGGTGACGCGCTCACGTTCGCGTCGACCCTGCGGCTGATCCGCCCCGCCGTCGGCGTGATCCTGGCCAGGGAGTACGTCGACGTGAACCTGCTGACCCAGGCCTTGCGGGCCGGCATCAGGGAGGTCGTGCCGGCCGCCGACGGTGCCGCCCTGAGCGCTGCCTGCCTGCGCTCGCATGAGGTCTCGATGCGGCTGCTGAGCTCGGCCCTGCCCGAGGTGCCCGCGAGCCGGGAGGGCCAGGTCGTCACCGTCTTCGCGGCCAAGGGCGGCTGCGGTAAGACCACGTTCGCGATCAACCTGGCCGTGGCGCTGGCAGCGCAGAGCGAGCACCGCGTCTGCCTGGTCGACCTCGACCTCGCCTTCGGTGACGTCGCGATCAGCGTGCAGCTCGACCCGAGCCGGACGATCACCGACGGGCTCCCGATGGCCGGGCACCTGGACCAGACCGGAGCTGAGTCGCTGCTGACCAGGTACCAGCCGAACCTGGACATGCTGCTGGCCCCGACCACCCCCGGTGACGCCGAGAAGATACCTCCGGCCCTGGTCGGCGAGTTGCTGCTGATACTGCGCACGCTGTTCGACTACGTCGTGGTCGACACCCCGGCCCAGTTCAGCGAGCACGTGCTGACGGCGATGGACAACTCGGCCCACCACGTGCTGCTGACCACGCCCGACGTGCCCGCGCTGAAGAACCTGCGGATCACCCTGGACATGCTCGACCTGCTGTCCTACCCGCGGCAGATCAGGTCGGTCGTGCTGAACAGGTCCGATTCCAAGGTCGGGCTGAGCACGGAGGACGTCGAACGGGTGGTCCGCTGGCCGATCTCCGCGCACATACCGTCCAGCCGGGAGGTGCCGGTGTCGATCAACAAGGGCGTGCCGCTCGTGCTCGCCAGCCCGGGCCACCAGGCCAGCCAGGCGATCACTAAGTTCGCCCAGATCCGGCTGCTGGGCCCGGCCTTCGAGCCGGCCAGGACCGGCCGGGTCAGGGGCCGGAGGCGGTCGGCATGAGCCTGTCTGACCGGCTGGCCCAGCGGATACCGGCCGCCACGGCCCAGGCGCTGGAGCCGAGCACCGTGCACCGGCGTCCTGACCCGGTCAACGGGGCTAAGCGGGCACGCAACGTCGACCCGTTCGCCAGCCTCAAGCGCAGCGTGCACGAGGGACTGCTCGAGGTGCTCGGGCCCAAGCTCTACGACGCCCACCTGGACCAGGCCGAACTGGAGCTGCAGGTCACCCAGACGCTCCAGGCCGTGCTGCAGCGTGACGAGACGCCGCTGACCGTGGCTGACCGGGCCCGGGTGGCCCAGGAGGTGGCCGACGAGATTCTCGGGCACGGCCCGCTCGAGCCGTACCTGCGCGACCCGGACATCTCCGAGATCATGGTGAACGGGCACGACCAGATCTATGTGGAGCGGGACGGGCGCATCCATCCGGTGTCGGCCGCCTTCGCCGACGAAGCCCACCTGCGCCGGACCATCGACAAGATCGTGGCCAGGGTCGGCCGCCGGGTCGACGAGTCGAGCCCCATGGTCGACGCCCGGCTGCCGGACGGGAGCCGGGTCAACGCGGTCGTGCCCCCGGTCGCCCTGGACGGCTCGCTGCTGACCGTGCGCAAATTCGCCGCCGATCCCTACACCGTCAATGACCTGATCGGGTTCGGTACGATGACACCGGAGGTCGCGGCGCTGCTCGAGGCGTGCGTGCGCGGCCGGCTCAACATCGCGATCGGCGGTGGTACCGGCTCGGGCAAGACCACCACACTGAACGTCCTGTCGTCGTTCGTTCCGCCCGATGAGCGGATCGTGACCATCGAGGATGCTGCGGAGCTCCAGCTCCGGCAGGAGCACGTGCTGCGGCTGGAGTCACGGCCGCCAAGCCTGGAGGGCACGGCCCAGGTCACCATCCGCGACCTGGTCAGGAACTCCCTGCGAATGCGTCCCGACCGGATCATCATCGGCGAGATCCGGGACGGCGCGGCCCTGGACATGCTGCAGGCGATGAACACCGGCCACGACGGGTCGATCACCACCTTGCACTCCAACTCGCCGCGGGACTCGCTGTCCCGGATGGAGACCATGGTCCTGATGGCCGAAATGGACCTGCCCCAGCGGGCTATCAGGGAGCAGATGGCCTCCGCGATCGACCTGCTCGTGCACCAGACCAGGCTGAAGGACGGCACCCGCCGGATCACCCACATCACCGAGGTCGAGGGCATGGAGGGCGACGTCATCACGCTGCTCGACGTGTTCGCGTTCGACTTCAGGGCCGGCGTCGACGCCGACGGCCGGTTCCGGGGCACGCTACGGCCGACCGGGTTGCGGCCGCGGCTGCTCGACACGCTGGCCGACCGCGGCGTCACGGTCCCGTCGGCCATCTTCGCGGCCGAGAGGTTCGCCCGGTGACGCGCGCCCTGACCCGCGGCTGGCTCGCCGGGCTGACCGTCCTCCTGCTCGCCCTGCTCACGCTCGCGGCCGGAGCCGGGCCGTGGCGGGCCGAGGCGTCGGGACCGCCCCGTGTGGTGATCATCCTGTTCGACACGAACATCAGCCCGTGGACGAGGCAGCTGCCGACCGAGCGGCAGGCGGCCGGGGCGTACCTGCGGGCCCTGCCGCCCGGTGTCGAAGTCGGCCTGATCGTCTTCAACGACACCTGGAAGACCGTGCTCGCTCCGACGGCCGACCTGAGCCGGCTGCGAACCGCCCTGGACGCGGCCCGGCCGGCCGGCGTGACCTCGAACGGGCTGGCCGGTGCCCTGACCGGAGCGGAAAGGACGCTGCGGCGGCTCGGAGCCACCGGCCGGAGCCGGCTGCTCGTGCTCACCGACGGCGAGTACATGAAGCAGCCGCGGCAGACCGTCTCGGTGCCGGTGGACGTCATCACCTGGCGGCACGACGCCGACGACTACGTCCGCATCGCCCAGCAGGTCGCCGTGGCCAGCGGCGGCCACTCGGCCAGCCCGGGCGGGGCGGCGGGCCTGACCACGCTGCTGCCCAAGGCGCCGCACCGGCACGGCGCCACCCGGCCGGCTCCGGCCGCCGCGTCCGGGTGGCGCCCGACCATCTCGCTCGGGATCATGCTCGGCCTGGTGTTCCTGGCCCTGCTGGTGCTGGCGCTGCTCGGGGTCAGGTCGCTGCGCCGTCCTGACCAGCGGCCGGAACTGCTCAGCCGGATCGAAAGGTACGGCCCGCAGGGCACCGCACTGGCGGTCGAGGACAGCTCGGGCAAGCTGGCCGGGCGGGCCGTCGGCCTGATGTCCAGGCTGCTCCAGCACGGGGACACCGAGCCCCGGCTGGCCCGCCGCCTGGACCACGCCGGGCTCGGCCGGCCACCGGCCGAGTGGGCACTGCTGGGCGTCTGCGTCTGTGCGGGCCTGGCTGCCTTCTTCACGATCGCCTTCGGCAATGCCGCGTTCGGCGTGATCGCGGGCGCCCTGACCGGCTGGGTCACGATGCGGCTGGTACTGAGCGTCAAGATCAGCCGGCGCCGGGCCGCGTTCGACGAGCAGCTGCCGACGGTGCTGCAGCTGGTGGCCGGGTCACTGCAGACCGGCCTGTCGCTATCGCAGGCACTGGACTCGGTCGTGCGCGAGGACACGCCGCCGGCGTCAGGCGAATTCGCCAGGGCACTGGCCGAGGCACGCCTCGGCGTCGACCTCGACGTGGCCCTGGACGGAGTCGCGGACCGGCTGAACTCGGCCGACCTGCGCTGGGTGATCATGGCGATCAGGATCCAGCGGGAGACCGGCGGCAACCTGGCCGAGGTGCTGCGCAATACGGTCGCGACCATGCGCGAGCGCGCCTACCTGCGCCGCCAGGTCCGCTCGCTCAGCGCCGAGGGCCGGCTGTCGGCCTACGTGCTGCTCGCGCTGCCGTTCGCGGTCGGCGGCTGGCTGCTGTACTCCAACCCGTCCTACATGCATCCGTTGTTCTCGACCGCCTTCGGCCTGATCATGCTGGCCGTCGCCTCGGTGCTGGTGGTCATCGGCGCGTTCTGGATGCGCAACCTGATCAACGTGGAGGTCTGACGTGTCGGGCTCTGGCCTGCTGGCGGTCGGCGCGGTCTGCCTGTGCGCCGGGCTGTTCCTGCTGACGTACACCCTGCTGGCCCGGCGGCCGGAGGCGAAGGGAGTCGGCGGCGCGCTGGCCTCGATCGAGCGGACTTACGCCGTGCAGGCGGTGCCGGCCGAGGCCAGCGGCGGCGCGGCCGGGTCGCTGCCGGGCTGGGCCCGGGCTCTCGCGGTCCGGCTCTCGCCTGGCGGGGTGTCCGGTTCCCTGCAGCGCCGCCTCGACCTGGCCGGGAACCCGGCCGGCTGGACGGCCGACCGGATCCTCGCCATCAAGGGCATCGCGCTGCTGGCCGGCGCGGCCGTCGGCGTGCTCTTCGGGGTGCACAGGCCGGCCCTCGCCCTGGCCTACGCGGCGGTGGCGGCGGCCGCCGGGTTCTTCCTGCCCGACGTGCTGCTGTATAACTCCGGCATCAAGCGCCAGGCCCAGATCGTGTCGGCGCTGCCCGACGCGCTGGACATGATGACGGTCTGCGTCGAGGCCGGGCTGGGATTCGATGGCGCGCTGGCCCAGGTCGCCAGGAACACCAAGGGACCGCTGGCCCAGGAGTTCGCCAGGACGCTGCAGGAGATGCAGATCGGCCTGTCCCGGTCCCAGGCGCTGCGGGCAATGGTCGCCAGGACCACGGTGCCGGAGCTGCGGTCGTTCGTCGGTGCCCTGGTTCAGGCGGGCGAGCTCGGCATTCCGGTCGCCCGGGTGCTCAGGGAACAGTCGTCGGAGATGCGGGTCAGGCGGCGCCAGCGGGCCGAGGAGCGGGCCCAGAAGGTGCCGGTCAAGATCATGTTCCCGCTCGTCGTCTGCCTGTTCCCCGCCCTCCTGGTGATCATCGTCGGCCCTGGCGTGATCTCGATCGCGCACTCGCTGTTCGGGCACTGACCGTGGCCGCCGCTACCTCTGCCCGTCGCCGGCCCGATGCCGGGCGGATGATCATGGTGCCGGCGGCGACGCTGATGCTGCTGGTCGGTGCCCGCGCCCAGATCGCCGCGGCGACGGTCGCCCAGTCCGGCGCCGGGCAGGTCCTGCGGGTCGGGAGCACGGTGCTGACCTGCGCGTTCTATGGCCTGATCGTCTGGTGCTACCTGCGCCGGGGACCGGCCGTGGCTACCAGCCGTTCGGCCGTGGCGTCGTCGGTCGCGGTGGTCGCGACTCTGAGCCCGTTCGCGTTCCCGCTGCTGGCCGGGGCCGTCGCCGGGTCCGTCCGCCAGGTCGCGGCCGATCTGCTGCTGGTGGCCGGGACCGGCTGGTCGGTCTGGTCGCTGCGTCACCTCGGCCGGAACCTGTCGGTGATCGCGCAGGCCCGTGGCGTGTCCGAGCGCGGGCCTTACCGGCTGGTGCGGCATCCGCTGTACCTCGGCGAGATCGTGTCCTCGCTCGGACTCGCGCTCGCCGCGGGCACGGCCCCGGCCCTGGCCCTCTGGGTCGCGCTGGTGGGCATGCAGGCGTTCAGGGCCATCCGGGAGGAGCGAGTGCTACTCGACGCGCTGCCCGGGTACCGCGAGTACCGGTCGCGGACCGCGGCCCTGCTGCCCGGCGTCTTCTGACCGAGGGCGGGCTCAGGTCCGGCGCGGGCGGCTCAGGTCCGGCATGA
>DASWAH010000330.1:0-1646 GCA_036391235.1 Streptosporangiaceae bacterium | reverse complement strand
GCCGCCGCACCGCGCAGGCGCGCGGCCGGGTCGTGGCCGGCCGCCCGCGCCGGCCCGGCCGCCCATGCCTCGCATCGGAGGACATCGGAGCCGGCCATCGCGTCGTGCAGCAGCGCGATGGATTCGCTGGCATGGTTGAGCAGCGCGGCCAGGTCCCAGCCCGCGCACGGGGTCGGCTCGGACAGCAGGCGCGGCCCGGCCAGGCTGGCACTGGCCAGGGCATAGGCGGCCGCCGATCCGAGCAGCTCCAGTCCCCGGTTCAGCGAAGACACCGGGCCCGCCTAGGCTTGCGGACCGCTCGCCCTGGCCCCGGGGTACCGAGACGGCAGGCCGAACAACGCGATCAGGCCCGGGTGCTGGAACGCGGTCATCCGCGTTATCCCGGCCGCCGTCATGGTGAGCACCAGCAGCGCGTGCGCCTGGTAGGTCCCGTCCTGATCGCGCTGATAGATCGCGAAGCCAGGCTGGGCGTTCGCGGTGAGCGGCTCGAGCCTGAGCCCTCCTGGCCCCATCAGCAGATGCGACGCCACGACCCTGATGACTGTGGTCCGGCCGGTGAACCAGGTCAGCTGCGGCGGCATCTCCAGCGCGACATCCTGCGCCAGAAGCTGCGCGAGCGCGCTGGCATCGGCGTGCTCGACGGCCGCGGCGAACTTCTCCAGCTGCGCGCGCCGGGCAGGCTCATCCGGCTCGGCCAGGTCCTCTTCGGCCGGCAACTGGCGCGCCAGTTCGGCCCGGGCGCGCCGCAGCATGCTGTTGACCGCGGTCGTCGTCGTGCCCAGGAGGTCGGCGACTTGCGCGGCCGGCCACTCCAGCACGTCCCGCAGGATCAGGACGGCGCGCTGCCTGGCCGACAGGTACTGCAGGGCCGCGACCAGGGCCAGCCGGATGCCCGCCCGCGACACCGCTACCGCGGCCGGATCATCGGGGCCGGTCGTCAGCCCAGCGCTGGGGAACGGCTGCAGCCACGGCACCTCCGTGCCCGTCACCAGCGGAACCCGGTCGTCGTCGGCCGGGCCGCCCAGCCCCGACGGCAGGGGACGGCGGCCCCGCCGGTCGATCGCGGTCAGGCACACGTTCGTCGCGATCCGGTACAGCCAGGTCCGCAGCGACGACCGGCCCTCGAAGCCCTCGAAGGACCGCCACGCTCGCAGGTACGTCTCCTGTACCAGGTCCTCGGCCTCCTCGGCCGAGCCCAGCATCCGGTAGCAGTACGCCAGGAGTTCGCCGCGATACCGATCGGCCAGACCGGTGAAATCCTCGCTGATCGTCATCGGATGCCTCGCTTCGCCCGCGCTGACCCCAGCACACCGCTGGGCTGACTGTATAGACCAGCCGGCCAGCCCTTAATCGTCGCGGGCAGCCGGGCGAGTTACGGAACGGGCGCCCAGGTCCACCTGCTGGTGCCGACGAAGTTCTGCGCGATCCGGAGATTGCCGTCCCGGCCGAGGGCCAGGACAGCCCTGGCCTTCCCGAGGATCGAGTAGGGCCACAGCACAGCCGTCGGCGGCGAGGTGAGGAAGCCGCCGATCCGGTGCCAGCCTCGCCAGGCCGCCGCGCCCGGTGCGCGGACGTTCATCCACAGTGCCCCGTCGGCACCGCGGATAAAGAGGTCGGTCTCGCCGTTGGGCCGCCGCGCGACCGCG